>NZ_JBEAFR010000089.1:0-109190 GCF_040062315.1 Klebsiella sp. GW_Kp181 | reverse complement strand
GAACTTCCATAGAGGCTTTATCGCCTTCTACGGTGATCAGCGACTGTTCAGCGGCAATCTTATCGCCCACTTTAACCATCACTTCAGTGACTTCAACTTCATCACCGCCGATATCCGGAACGTGAACTTCTTTAGAACCCGAAGCTGCCGGTGCAGCAGCAGCCGGAGCGGCTTCCGCTTTTGCCGGAGCTGCGGCAGGCGCTGCGCCCGCTACTTCGAAGATCATGATCAGGGAGCCGGTTGAGACTTTGTCGCCGGTGTTAATCTTGATCTCTTTCACGGTACCCGCGAACGGCGCCGGAACTTCCATAGAGGCTTTATCGCCTTCTACGGTGATCAGCGACTGTTCAGCGGCGATGGTGTCGCCCACTTTAACCATGATTTCAGTGACTTCAACTTCATCACCGCCGATATCCGGTACGTGAACTTCTTTTGCGCTCGCGGCTGCAGGCGCAGCGGCGGCCGGAGCGGCTTCTTTCTTCTCTTCCTGCGCAGGTGCAGCGGCTGCTGCACCATCGGCGGAATCGAAAATCATGATCAGTTTACCGGTCTCGGTTTTGTCGCCGACGGAGACTTTAATCTCTTTAACAACGCCAGCCTGCGGAGACGGGACTTCCATAGAGGCTTTGTCGCCTTCTACGGTGATCAGCGACTGTTCAGCTTCAACTTTGTCGCCAGGTTTGACCAGAATCTCGGTGATTTCAACTTCATCAGCCCCGATGTCCGGTACTTTGATTTCGATAGCCATTATTCTTTTACCTCTTACGCCAGACGCGGGTTAACTTTATCTGCATCGATGTTGAATTTAGTGATGGCTTCCGCAACCACTTTCTTATCGATTTCGCCACGTTTAGCCAGTTCGCCCAGCGCTGCTACCACCACGTAGGAAGCATCAACTTCGAAGTGGTGACGCAGGTTTTCACGGCTGTCAGAGCGACCGAAGCCGTCGGTACCCAGTACGCGGTAATCATCAGCCGGTACGTAAGTACGAACCTGCTCAGCGAACAGTTTCATATAGTCAGTAGACGCAACCGCCGGAGCGTCGTTCATCACCTGGGCAATGTACGGAACGCGCGGAGTTTCCAGCGGGTGCAGCATGTTCCAGCGTTCACAGTCCTGGCCATCGCGCGCCAGTTCGGTGAAGGAGGTAACGCTGTACACGTCAGAGCCTACGCCGTAGTCGTTGGCCAGGATCTGCGCTGCTTCACGCACGTGACGCAGGATAGAACCGGAGCCCAGCAGCTGAACTTTACCTTTGCTACCTGCAACGGTTTCGAGTTTATAGATACCTTTACGGATACCTTCCTCGGCACCTTCCGGCATCGCCGGCATATGGTAGTTTTCGTTCAGCGTGGTGATGTAGTAGTAAACGTTCTCTTGCGCTTCACCGTACATACGTTCCAGACCATCCTGCATGATGACCGCAACTTCGTACGCGTAAGACGGATCGTAAGAGATACAGTTCGGGATAGTCAGAGACTGAATGTGGCTGTGGCCATCTTCGTGCTGCAGACCTTCGCCGTTCAGCGTGGTACGACCGGAAGTCCCGCCGATCAGGAAGCCGCGAGCCTGCTGGTCGCCAGCCTGCCAGCACAGATCGCCGATACGCTGGAACCCGAACATGGAGTAGTAGATGTAGAACGGGATCATCGGCAGGTTGTTGGTGCTGTAAGAAGTCGCAGCAGCCAGCCAGGAGGCGCCGGCACCCAGTTCGTTGATACCTTCCTGCAGAATCTGGCCTTTTTCGTCTTCTTTGTAGTAAGCAACCTGCTCACGGTCCTGCGGAGTGTACTGCTGGCCGTTCGGGCTGTAGATACCAATCTGACGGAACAGACCTTCCATACCAAAGGTACGCGCTTCATCGGCGATGATCGGCACGAGGCGGTCTTTGATGGATTTGTTCTTCAGCATCACGTTCAGGGCACGTACGAACGCGATAGTGGTCGAGATCTCTTTGTTCTGCTCTTCCAGCAGCGGACGGAAATCTTCCAGGGTCGGCAGCTCCAGCTTCTCAGTGAAGTGGGTCTGACGGCTCGGCAGATAGCCGTGCAGTTTCTGACGCTGGGCGTGCAGATAAGTGTGCTCTTCGGAACCTTCCGGGAAGGTTACGTACGGCAGTTTTTCGATATCAGCATCGGCAACCGGCACATTGAAACGATCGCGGACGTAGCGTACGCCGTCCATGTTCATTTTCTTAACCTGGTGAGCGATGTTTTTACCTTCGGCGGTGTCACCCATGCCGTAACCTTTGATGGTATGGGCAAGGATTACGGTAGCTTTGCCTTTGGTTTCCTGCGCTTTTTTCAGTGCAGCATAGACTTTCTTCGGATCGTGACCGCCGCGGTTCAGGGCCCAGATCTGCTCGTCAGTCCAGTCGGCAACCAGCGCTGCGGTCTCCGGATATTTACCGAAGAAGTGCTCACGCACGTAGGCGCCGTCTTTGGATTTGAAGGTCTGGTAATCGCCGTCAACGGTTTCTTCCATCAGCTGGATCAGTTTACCGCTGGTATCTTTACGCAGCAGCTCATCCCAGCGACCGCCCCAGATAACCTTGATAACGTTCCAGCCAGCACCGCCAAAGATGCCTTCCAGTTCGTTAATGATCTTGCCATTACCGGTAACCGGACCGTCAAGGCGCTGCAGGTTACAGTTGATTACGAAGACCAGGTTGTCCAGCTTCTCACGGGTTGCGATGGTGATCGCGCCTTTAGATTCCGGCTCGTCCATCTCACCGTCGCCGAGGAAAGCGTAAACGGTCTGTTTAGAGGTGTCTTTCAGGCCGCGGTGTTCCAGATATTTCAGGAATTTAGCCTGATAAATCGCACCGATTGGGCCCAGACCCATAGAGACGGTCGGGAACTGCCAGAATTCAGGCATCAGTTTCGGGTGCGGATAAGAGGACAGACCTTTACCGTGAACTTCCTGACGGAAGTTGTTCATCTGCTCTTCAGTCAGACGACCTTCCAGGAAAGCACGCGCATAGACGCCCGGAGAGATGTGGCCCTGGAAGTAAACCAGGTCGCCGCCGTCCTGCTCGTTGCGTGCGCGGAAGAAGTGGTTAAAGCACACTTCGTAGAAGGTTGCGGAAGACTGGAAAGAAGCCATGTGGCCGCCCAGTTCGAGATCTTTTTTCGATGCGCGCAGAACGGTCATGATGGCGTTCCAGCGGATCGCAGAACGGATACGACGTTCCAGATCCAGATTACCCGGGTATTCCGGCTCATCTTCAACGGCAATAGTGTTCACGTAACCGCCGGTCGATGCGCCAGCAGCCACTTTCACCCCGCCTTTGCGGGCTTCAGAAAGGAGTTGGTCAATAAGATACTGAGCGCGCTCAACACCTTCTTCACGGATGACCGATTCGATCGCCTGTAGCCAGTCGCGAGTTTCGATCGGATCCACGTCATTTGGTAAACGTTCTGACATGGGGGGTATTCCTTATCTATCTAATCGTTGATTAATCTGGAACCTGTCCCATTGCGCTCTTTGTTCTTCATGCTTCTGGCTGTCTCTTTGTTGGCTTCGCTACCTCACTCCAGTCGCATAGTTCACTATGCTCCCGGGGATTCGCGCGCTTGCCGCCGCGATACACCCAAAATTATTTTGAACAACTAAAAGTGCAATAAGACAGGTTCTGCGTTTAGTTGCCGCGCTCTAAAAATGGCGCTTAAGAACCGGAGTTCTCATCCTTTCGTTGCTGTAAACGACGCAGTGAGCGTTCACGACGGCTCTGCTCACGGCTACGATCCAGCAAAATTTCCTCTATGAACGCCAGGTGACGATGCGAGGCTTCACGCGCCTGCTCCGGCTCCCCGGCGATTATCGCCTCAAAAATTCGAGTGCGATGATTGCTGACCTGCGGGAGCATTTCCCGGCGGGCGTACAACAATTCAAAATTCTGGCGAACGTTCTGAGCCAGCATTGGCTCCATACAGCGTAGTAGATGGAGCAGCACAACATTGTGCGCCGCTTCGGTGACGGCTATTTGATACTGGACGACGGCATCGGATTCAGCATCAAGATCGCCCGACTGCTGAGCCCGCTCGATAGCCTGATGCAGCTCGCGAATGCGTTCACGATCTTCATCATTGCTGCGCAGCGCTGCGTAATATGCGGCAATGCCTTCAAGCGCGTGACGGGTTTCCAGCAGATCAAATTGGGATTCAGGGTGGTCGGACAGTAGCTCTACCAGCGGATCGCTGAAGCTCTGCCACAGGCGGCTTTGTACAAACGTTCCGCCCCCCTGGCGACGAAGCAACAACCCCTTAGCTTCGAGGCGTTGAATAGCCTCACGTAGCGAGGGACGGGAAACGTCAAACTGTTTTGCCAGTTCACGTTCAGGCGGGAGCTTTTCACCGGGGCGCAACGTCCCCTCAAGGATTAAAAACTCCAGCTGCTGCTCTATCACATCGGATAGTTTTGGTTGGCGGATCTTGCTGTAGGCCATATTCCCTGTCTCTGCCATTAGCCCGGAGTCAATTGGTCTTACCAATTCATAGTTCGTATCGCTAAAGTAACAAAGTATTCACCTTCTGTCCATACAGGTTTTGATTGAAATCATTAAACCCGGCACGTTTTAACAACCTTACAGAAATAACATTTCATAAATGTAACTTTGCACAAATGTTGTGTTTACTCACAAGGAGGTAGCATTAACTAAATGGAAACGAAAAATTACGCTATCTGAACCGATTCAACGCCTTTTTTAATGAATATAAATTCACTTAACATGAATAACAGAGAAGAAAGGAGTAGATGCGGAGTATGCTGGCATAATTTACAAATGGTTTCTTTTTGCTCGCTTCGTCATCATCCCTTCATAAAGCAGGTGCATTCAGCGGCGCTTATCACTATTCTCCATGTTACGAAAGGCCTTTTCATGAATTACCCTCTCTGCCTTGCGTAAACAAATAAGTACACATACGGAATTTGATAATTACACACATACAATAATATGTGCGCTACATCACTCGGGGAAAAACGGGGCGCAGGCTCAGTGAAACTTCGCTGACTATGCTATCAGGCAGGGATGGACAGCGAAGAAGTCACCTGATGGATGACGCATACAAACATAATAACCATAACCACACACGAGGTTTCATGATGGAAGGTCAACAGCATAGCGATCGGCTAAAGCGCGGCCTTAAAAACCGCCACATTCAGCTTATTGCGCTGGGAGGCGCTATCGGTACCGGTTTGTTTCTGGGTAGTGCATCCGTCATCCAAAATGCAGGTCCCGGTATTATTCTGGGCTACGCAATTGCCGGTTTCATTGCCTTCCTGATCATGCGTCAGCTGGGCGAGATGGTGGTAGAAGAGCCGGTAGCCGGTTCATTTAGTCATTTCGCCTATAAATACTGGGGCGGCTTTGCGGGCTTTGCTTCCGGATGGAACTACTGGGTTCTCTACGTTCTGGTGGCCATGGCCGAGCTGACCGCGGTCGGGAAATACGTTCAGTTCTGGTGGCCGGAAATTCCCACCTGGGTTTCTGCGGCCATTTTCTTTATCGCCATCAATGCTATCAACCTGACTAACGTCAAGGTGTTTGGCGAAATGGAGTTCTGGTTCGCGATCATTAAAGTTGTCGCCGTTGTGGCGATGATCCTGTTCGGCGGCTGGCTGTTATTCAGCGGCAACGGAGGTCCGCAGGCTACCGTACGCAACCTGTGGGAGCAAGGCGGGTTCCTGCCGCACGGCTTCACCGGGCTGGTGATGATGATGGCGATTATTATGTTCTCCTTCGGCGGCCTTGAGCTGGTGGGTATTACCGCCGCAGAAGCAGATAACCCGGAGCAAAGTATCCCGAAAGCGACCAACCAGGTTATCTACCGCATTCTGATTTTCTATGTAGGATCGCTGGCCGTTCTGCTCTCTCTGCTGCCGTGGAGCCGCGTGACCGCCGATACCAGTCCGTTCGTCCTTATCTTCCACGAACTGGGCGATACCTTCGTCGCTAATGCCCTGAATATTGTGGTATTAACCGCAGCGCTTTCCGTTTACAACAGCTGCGTATACTGCAACAGCCGTATGCTGTTCGGTCTGGCCCAGCAGGGGAACGCGCCAAAAGCGCTGATGAGCGTCGATAAACGCGGCGTGCCGGTTAATACGATCCTCGTTTCCGCGCTGGTCACCGCGCTGTGCGTACTGATTAACTACTTCGCGCCGGAATCCGCGTTTGGTCTGCTGATGGCGCTGGTGGTTTCTGCGCTGGTAATCAACTGGGCGATGATTAGCCTGGCGCACATTAAATTCCGCCGCGCTAAGCAGCAGCAGGGCGTGGTCACCCGCTTCCCGGCGCTGTTTTATCCGTTAGGCAACTGGATCTGCCTGTTATTTATGGTCGGGGTGCTGGTTATTATGCTGATGACTCCGGGGATGGCGATTTCCGTCTATCTTATCCCGGTGTGGATTGCCGTTCTCGGCGTCGGTTATCTGTTCAAGCAGAAAACCGCCAGCGCCGTTAAAGCATAATCATACATCACCTGAATCTGTGCCCGCCCGCCGCTGGCGGGCACAGCGCATTGTTATCTGCTTCACACTTTCCTCGTCATAACCCATTTATCCATATCGTCGACCCTATCCTGCAACGCAATCATCTCTTACCCGACTAATAATCCTCTCCATACCGCAACGGGGAGATCGTCGCTATGAATGGCAATAAGCTTTCAGTTAAAGAGAAAATAGGCTACGGAATGGGCGATGCCGGATGTAATATTATCTTCGGCGCCATCATGTTGTTTGTTAACTATTTTTATACGGATATTTTTGGTCTCGCACCGGCGCTGGTCGGGGTGCTTCTGCTTTCCGTACGCGTTATTGATGCCGTGACCGACCCGATTATGGGGGCAATGGCAGACCGTACCCGCAGCAAATATGGCCGTTTTCGCCCGTGGCTCCTGTGGATCGCTTTCCCGTACGCGCTGTTCAGCGTCCTGATGTTTACCACCCCGGAATGGACGTACAATAGCAAGGTTATCTATGCTTTCGTCACCTACTTCCTGCTCTCTCTGACCTACACCGCGATCAACATCCCCTACTGCTCATTGGGTAGCGTGATTACGAACGACCCGCAGGAACGCGTGGCCTGTCAGTCATATCGTTTCGTATTGGTCGGCATCGCTACCCTGTTGCTCTCCCTGACGCTGCTGCCGATGGCGGACTGGTTCGGCGGCGAGGATAAAGCCAAAGGCTACCAGATGGCGATGACCGTGCTGGCGATTATCGGTATGTGCATGTTCCTGTTCTGCTTCGCCACCGTCCGTGAACGCGTAAAACCCGCAGTCCAGACCAACGACGAGCTGAAAAAAGATCTAAAAGACGTCTGGAAAAACGACCAGTGGGTTCGCATCCTGCTGTTAACGCTGTGCAACGTCTGTCCGGGCTTTATCCGTATGGCCGCGACCATGTACTACGTCACCTGGGTTATGCAGCAAAGCACCCACTTCGCCACGCTGTTTATCAGCCTCGGGGTTGTCGGAATGATGATCGGCAGTATGCTGGCTAAAGTCCTGACCGACCGCTGGTGCAAACTGCAGGTGTTTTTCTGGACCAATATCGTCCTGGCGATTTTCTCCTGCGCGTTCTATTTCTTCGACCCGCACGCCACCATGATGATTATGGTGCTCTACTTCCTGCTGAACATTCTGCACCAGATCCCGTCGCCGCTGCACTGGTCGCTGATGGCCGACGTTGATGACTACGGCGAATGGAAGACCGGTAAGCGCATCACCGGCATCAGCTTCTCCGGCAATCTGTTCTTCCTGAAAGTCGGCCTGGCCATCGCCGGCGCGATGGTTGGCTTCCTGCTATCCTGGTACGGTTACGATGCCGGCGCGAAGCAGCAAAGCGCTTCCGCGATTAACGGTATCGTATTGCTGTTCAGCGTTATCCCCGGCGTCGGCTATCTGATTACCGCCGGCGTGGTGCGTATGCTGAAGGTAAACCGCGAATTTATGCGGCAAATTCAGTCCGACCTCGAAAAACGTCGGATTAACTACAGCGAGCTCAACGACTATCAGGAACTGAAAACCGGCGAACATGTAAGGAAAGCATAATGAAAAACTGGCCGAACCCATTTATTGAACAACGCGCGGACCCTTATATTCTGCGCCATCAGGATAGCTACTACTTTATCGCCTCGGTACCGGAGTATGACCGTCTGGAAATCCGTCGCTCAGCCACCCTTGAAGGCTTGCGCGACGCGCAGCCGGTGGTCGTCTGGCGTAAGCCGGACAACGGCCCAATGAGCCAGCTCATATGGGCCCCGGAGCTGCATAAAATTAACGGCAAATGGTATATCTACTTTGCCGCCAGCCACACGCACGATCTGGATGCGCTGGGTATGTTCCAGCACCGCATGTTCGCGCTGGAATGCGCGGACAGCGACCCGTTAACCGGTAAATGGCAGGAAAAAGGCCAGATTAAAACGCCGCTTGATACCTTTGCGCTGGATGCCACGACTTTCCGCCATCAGGGTAAGCAGTGGTATCTATGGGCGCAAAAAGATCCTGAAATTAAAGGCAATACCAACCTCTATCTGGCTGAACTGGAAAATCCGTGGACGCTAAAAGGTCAGCCGGTCATGCTGAGTCAACCCGAGTTCGACTGGGAGTGCCGAGGTTTTCTGGTGAACGAAGGCCCGGCGGTACTGTTCCATGGCGACAAGCTGTTCGTCAGCTATTCCGCCAGCGCCACCGACGAAAACTACTGCATGGGCCTACTGTGGATAGCCGTCAGCGCCGACCCTCTCCGCCCGGAAAACTGGCATAAAGCGCCGCAGCCGGTATTTCGTACCAGCTATGAGAATCGTCAGTATGGGCCCGGCCACAATAGCTTTACGCAAACACCGGAGGGAGAAGATGTGCTGGTGTACCATGCGCGCAACTACACCGAAATCGAAGGCGACCCGCTGTACGATCCGAATCGCCATACGCGCCTGAAGCTGATTCGCTGGCAAGAAAACGGGATGCCTGATTTTGGCATCCCGGCAGCAGAGACGAATTAAAAGCGGAACCTGCCCGCCAGCGGGCAGGTGCTTAAATCAACGTACCGTAAATCGTCAGCAGCGCCATAATCACGACCACCACCAGCGATGTTTTTTTCGCCATTGAGACTGCTGCCTTCGGCGTTGCCACTTTATCCACATGCGGCTCGCGCGCAAGTGAATACTGCGCCAGGCGCGTCAGCACCTGATACTGCGAAGAGTGGCGGTCGCCCAGCGAAGCAAACCACGCAGGCAAAGCCTTTTCCCCGTGTCCAATCAGCGCGTAGACCACGCCGACCAGACGTACCGGAACCCAGTCGACTACGTGCAAAATGCCGTCAATCCCCGACTGTAAGCGATGACGCGGCGTCTGATAACGCGCCAGCCAGGTCTGCCAGGCCCGCAGCGTACAATAGGCCACCAGAGTTAGCGGCCCCCACGGTCCGCCGACAACGAACCAGAACAGCGGAGCGAGATAGTAGCGGTAGTTAATCCACAGCAGCGCGTTTTGCAGCTCGCTCAGATATTCACGCTGGTCGCAGCCGGGCGGCACGCCGTGGATCAGGGTGAGCTCGCTGGCCATCGCATCGCAGGCGCGGCTATCGTCGCGCACCGCGGCTTTCAGATAGGCGTGATAGTGCAAACGCACTTTACCTGCGCCAATACACAGCAAACCAAGCAGGATCCAGAACACCAGCAAAGGAACGTTAAACAGCTGCCCTTGCAGCAGGCGCTGAATAACATACACGACCACCGCCGCCGCTGCCGTCATCAGTACGGTGGTCAGCAGGGAATAATGCTTAACCCGGCGAAACAGCACTTCCAGCCGGTGATCGAGCTGCCAGTGCTCGCCAAGCTTAAACAAACGCTCGGCTATAAGTACTAACAGCGTAGTGAACAACGTCATGGCATCTCCTTATTCTGACGACGGGGTTAACAGACTGCGAAATTTAGCCCAGTCAAAGGCCGGACCGGGATCCGTTTTACGCACGGGCGCAATATCGCAATGGCCGGTGATATGGTCAGCTATCGCCGGATAAAGCAAGATAAGCTGACGGGTAACCGCAACCAGTTGCTGATACTGCGCGTCGGTATAGGCCAGCGTATCGGTCCCTTCCAGCTCAATACCGATGGAAAAATCGTTGCAACGTTCTCGGCCGCGGTAGCTGGAAACGCCCGCGTGCCAGGCACGCTTATCAAAAGGGACATACTGCACGATTTCACCATCGCGGCGAATCAGACAGTGTGCCGAAACGCGAAGATGAGCTATTTCAGCAAAAAAAGGGTGCGCATTCGGATCGAGCGTCCCGCTGAACAGGGCATCAATCCATGGCCCGCCAAACTCACCTGGCGGCAGGCTAATATTATGCACCACCAGCAACGAAGGGGTTTCATTATCCGGGCGGCTATCGTAGTGCGGCGAAGGAACCCGACGCGCTTCTACCAGCCATCCCCCGTTCAACTGCATGTTGATCTCCTTATTACTAGCTTATGCATTCGCGGCACCGTAGCCATCGCATCCCCGGCATCATTTGCGCTCTTCTTCAGATGGCTAACACCAAAAACTCCACGCTGAAAACCACCGGCGAAATGAAGCGGATGTGGTACGGAAACGTCGTTCAGGTTAGCATGTTTCCCACTTCTGAATCTTATCTATCTGGAGCTTTCTCATGACGCCTCGTCGCTACAATCCCGACCGCCGCCGTGACGCGCTGCTGGAGCGTATTAATCTTGATATTACCGATGCCGTGGCCCAATCCCTGCGGGAAGATTTAGGCGGCGAAGTGGATGCCAATAATGACATTAGCGCCCAATTATTGCCGCAGGACGCACGCTCGCACGCGGTAGTGATCACCCGTGAAGACGGCGTATTTTGTGGTAAACGCTGGGTGGAAGAGGTCTTTATTCAGCTTGCGGGCGATGATGTTAACTTCACCTGGCATGTTGCCGATGGCGATGCGGTAAAAGCCAACCAGCCGCTGTTCGAGCTGGAAGGCCCTTCGCGTATTTTGCTTACCGGCGAACGTACCGCGCTTAATTTCGTGCAGACACTCTCCGGGGTGGCAAGCGAAGTTCGTCGCTATGTCGACCTACTGGCCGGCACTAAAACTCAGCTGCTCGATACACGCAAAACGCTGCCTGGACTGCGCACGGCGCTAAAATATGCCGTTCTTTGCGGCGGCGGCGCCAACCATCGTCTGGGTCTCTCCGATGCCTTTCTGATTAAAGAGAACCATATTATCGCTTCCGGCTCGGTACGGCAGGCGGTAGAAAAAGCGTTCTGGCTGCACCCGGATGTTCCGGTAGAAGTCGAAGTTGAAAACCTTGAAGAGCTGGATGAAGCGCTGAAAGCCGGTGCCGACATTATTATGCTCGATAACTTCACTACCGATATGATGCGCGAGGCGGTCAAACTCACCAATGGCCAGGCAGCGCTGGAAGTCTCCGGCAACGTCACATTCGACACCATTCGTGAATTCGCTGAAACCGGCGTCGATTACATTTCCGTAGGCGCATTGACCAAGCACGTCCGCGCTCTTGATCTCTCTATGCGTTTCCGCTAATTCCCTCGCCCCGGTTTGCACTTCATGCCGGGGCGCACTTTTGCGAACCGACTCGCACGCCAGTAATCTCTCGCTGCAACCCGCAAAAAAAGCCTGGAAGCCTGCTTCCTTAGGCGCGATCCGCTGCTCGTATCGCAGAATAAAGCCCGGCAAAGTGCTCCCGAGGATAACAAGGAGCAACTTATGGACAAACAACGTGGTTTTACTTTAATCGAACTGATGGTGGTCATCGGAATCATCGCGATACTCAGCGCAATCGGCATTCCGGCTTATCAGAACTACCTACGAAAAGCAGCACTTACCGATATGCTGCAAACCTTCGTCCCTTTCCGCACCGCCATTGAGCTTTGCGCGCTTGAGCACGGCGGCATAACCACCTGCGATGGCGGCAGCAACGGTATCCCTTCGCCCGCGACTACTCGCTATGTCTCGGCCATGACCGTGGCGGCAGGCGTTGTCACGCTCACCGGACAGGAAAGTCTCAATGGCTTAAGCGTCACGATGACGCCGAACTGGGATAACGCTAACGGCATTACCGGCTGGCAGCGCGTGTGCAATATTACCGGTGATAGCGCACTCAAGCAGGCCTGTGAAGACGTGTTCCGTTTTAACTGAGGCCGCAGCAATGAAAACTGAACAATTAATACCTCTCTGCCAGCGCTATCACGCCTTGCTGCTTGACAGCAATGAACACACTATCGCTATCGCCGTGGTTGATGCCCCTGCCCCGGAGCTGCTGGAGGCGCTACGTTTTGCGACTCAGAAAAGGATTGATATCGAATGCTGGAGCCAGGATCGGATGGACAAGCGGCTGCAGGCACCGGGAATAGCAACGCTTGCCCCGCCTGTCGAAGCTTCAGCCAGCATCGTTGAACAGGTCAATAATCTTCTGGAACAAGCTCTGCGCCAGCGCGCATCGGATATTCATATCGAACCAGGCGAACAGCAACTGAGAATTCGCCTGCGGGTAGATGGCGTACTACATTCTCTGACGCCGCTGGCCCCGGAACTTGCCGCACCTATTACCGCCCGGCTTAAGGTGCTCGGCAATCTGGATATTGCCGAACATCGAACGCCGCAGGACGGCCAGTTCACCCTTACGCTCTCAGATCGTCCGATCTCTTTTCGGATCGCTACGCTTCCCTGCCGTGGAGGAGAAAAAATCGTTCTTCGCCTGTTACACCAGGTCGAGCAGACGCTGGACCTCGAAGCGCTGGGGCTCTCTTCACAACAGCTTGCCGCCTTTCGCTCGGCGCTTAACCAACCTCAGGGACTGATACTGGTCACCGGTCCGACGGGAAGCGGAAAAACCGTCACTCTTTATAGCGCGCTGCAGGCGCGAAATCGTGATGAGGTCAACATCTGTAGCGTGGAAGATCCGCTGGAGATCCCCATCATGGGAATGAATCAAACGCAGATTAACCCACGCGCGGGGCTCACTTTTCACAGCGTACTGCGTGCCCTGCTACGTCAGGATCCCGATATCGTTATGGTGGGAGAGATACGCGATGCTGAAACAGCGGAAATTGCGATAAAAGCAGCGCAAACCGGGCATCTGGTACTCTCAACGTTACACACCAATTCAACGTGTGAAACGCTGGTTCGCCTGCAGCAGATGGGCGTTGCGCGCTGGATGGTCTCATCCGCGCTCTCGCTGGTTGTCGCTCAACGCCTGATACGGAAACTGTGCCCGCACTGCCGCCGTGAAACCGGCAGTTCGACCAACGTCCCGCATAGCCTGTGGCCGCGATCGCTTCCTCAGTGGCAGGCTCCGGGCTGCCAGCACTGCTATCACGGCTACTACGGTCGCCTGGCACTCTTCGAACTGCTGCCGGTTAATACCGCACTGCGGCAGGCGATTACCCAGGGCCTTAGCGCTGAGGAAATCGAAACGCTGGCGCGGGAATCCGGCATGATGACGCTGTTTGAGAGCGGCTGTCTGGCTGTAGAGCGTGGGATAACAAGTCTGGAAGAAGTGGTACGCGTTTTAGGGATCCCGCATGGCGACTAAACGACTCTGGCGCTGGCACGGTATCGATGGTCAGGGGATGCCCTGTCAGGGAATGCTCTGGCAGGATAATCGCCCTGAGGCATTGCAAAGCCTGGAGCGAGAGCGAATCATCCCGCTTACGCTGCGCCGCTGTAGTGTGCAAAAGTCCCTCTGGCATCCACGCTACAGCGGTGAGGTTATTCGCCAGCTGGCCGCCCTTCTCCAGGCCGGTCTTCCCCTTGCTGAGGGGCTTGGACTGCTGGCGCAGCAGCAGCCTAACGCGCAGTGGCAGGCATTGCTACAAACCCTGGCTGAGGATCTGGCGCAAGGCATTTCGCTTTCAGGCTCCCTTGAAAAATGGCCTGAAGCTTTTCCTCCGCTTTATCTGGCAATGATCCGCACCGGAGAACTTACCGGTAAACTGGAGCTATGCTGCGCGCAGTTAGCTCATCAACAGCGAGAACAGCTACTGCTTAGTGAAAAAGTCAAAAAGGCCCTGCGCTATCCACTGATTATTTTGTCCCTGGCGCTACTGGTGGTGATGGGAATGCTGTGCTTTGTTTTGCCAGAGTTTGCTGCCATTTATCAAACCTTCAATACCCCGCTACCGCTGCTGACCCGCGCGGTCATGGGCATTGGCGAAGGGTTAACTCACTATTGGCCATTGCTCGCTGCGCTGCTCGTTTTACCTGCGATACTCAACCGACTGATTTGCCAGAGGCCCGACTGGCTGCTGTATCGTCAGAAACTTCTCCATAAGCTGCCGGTGTTTGGCAAACTGCTGTGCGGTCAGCGGCTTAGCCAGATATTTACCGTACTCGCATTGACGCAAAGCGCCGGTATCAGCTTTCTGCAGGGCCTGCAAAGCGTGGAAGAAACCCTGAGCTGTCCGCTATGGCGACAAAGGCTGCAGCAGGTTTCCCGGCAAATCACTCACGGCGCGCCCATCTGGCAGGCGCTCACTGACAGCGGAGGATTCACGCCGCTCTGTTTGCAACTGATACGTACCGGTGAAGCTTCGGGTTCGCTGGATACCATGCTGGAAAATCTGGCTCGCCATCACAGTGAGCAGACGCAACAGCAGGCGGATAACCTGGCCACCTTACTGGAACCGATGATGCTGGTCGTTACCGGAACGATTGTCGGCGTGCTGGTAGTCGCGATGTATTTACCCATTTTTCATCTGGGCGACGCCATTAGCGGGATGGGGGGATAGCGCTGGCGCAGTCGCGCCAGCGAGTTGCGTTACAGGCTGTTGAACACGCGGTTCTCTTGTTCCTGTACGCGAATAAAAGTCGTGCGTTTAGTCAATTCTTTCAGGCGTGAAGCACCAACGTAGGTACATGCGGAACGCAGGCCGCCAAGGATATCGCGCGCGGTATTTTCAACCGGGCCGCGCAGAGGCAGCTTAACGGTTTTGCCTTCAGCCGCACGATACTGCGCTACGCCGCCAACGTGACGGGTCATCGCCGACTCGGAGCTCATACCGTAGAACAGCATAAATTTTTCGCCGTTCTCTTCAACTACGGTACCGCCGCTTTCTTCGTGACCGGCCAGCATACCGCCAAGCATCACGAAATCCGCGCCGCCGCCGAATGCTTTAGCCACATCGCCCGGCATAGTACAACCGCCGTCGCTGATAATCTGCCCGCCCAGGCCGTGCGCCGCGTCGGCGCATTCAATTACGGCGGAAAGCTGCGGGTATCCGACGCCAGTTTTTACGCGAGTCGTACATACGGACCCCGGACCAATGCCAACCTTCACAATATCGGCGCCAGAAAGAACCAGCTCTTCACACATTTCACCGGTCACAACGTTACCCGCAATAATAGTTTTCTGCGGCCAGGCTTCGCGAGCTTTGGCCACAAACTGCACGAAGTGCTCGGAGTAACCATTCGCCACATCAATGCACACAAAGCTAAGCTGCGGGTTCTGCAGCAGTATCTGCTTCGTTTTTTCGAAATCCGCATCGGAAGTGCCGGTTGAGACCATGACATGCTGCAGGACATCCGCAGAAACGCCCTGAACAAACGCCTGCCACTGTTCAACGCTGTAATGCTTATGAACTGCAGTCAGAACGCCAAAAGAAGCCAGCGCTTTGGCCATAGCAAACGTGCCCACCGTATCCATGTTGGCGGCAATGATCGGCACACCAGACCAGGTCTGGCCAGAATGTTTGAAAGTGAATTCACGTTCCAGCTGTACGTCAGAACGGCTTTTGAGGGTAGAGCGTTTCGGGCGGATAAGAACGTCTTTAAAACCAAGCTTCAGATCTTCTTCAATACGCATGTGCGAATTCCTGGGGTTAATTGCATTATTGTGAGAGCACAACTCCAGTGACGTTATCATACGCACGAATCATGGCCGCGCAAGACTGCGATTTTCACTTTTTTTACGCTACAATCGTATAAATTTACCTGGTGAATAGACAAAAGCGAACCCGCGATATTTAATCGCCAGCGTATCATTTTCAACCACTTGATTTACATGTGTAAAAAGAATCAGAATGCGTGGTGACAGTAGATTATCGGTTCGATATTACGTCGATAAAACAGCTGCGGCGTCGCTGTCATGTCGTAAATAACGGCGCTGTTTGTTGAAAATATGCATGTAGTCAGTTTCAGGATCGAGGTGTATGACGTACACGGTGGCGTTAACAGGCGGCATTGGCAGTGGTAAAAGTACCGTAGCCGATGCGTTCGCACAGCTCGGCGTTAACGTTATTGATGCTGACATTATCGCGCGCCAGGTGGTGGAGCCCGGTACACCGGGGCTAAGCGCTATTGCTCAACGCTTTGGTGCGCAGATGCTCAACGAAGATGGTACCCTGAACCGTCGTGCTCTGCGCGAGCATATTTTTGCTCATGACGAGGATAAGCGCTGGCTAAACGCGCTGCTGCACCCGCAAATTCAGCAGGAAACGCGTCGGCAGATACAGTTTGCCACCTCGCCTTATATTCTCTGGGTTGTACCTCTACTGGTCGAAAATGGTTTGTCCGCCAAAGCCGACCGCGTACTGGTTGTCGATGTGCCAAAAGAGACGCAAATTGAGCGTACGATGCTTCGCGATCGGGTCAGTCGGCAACATGCGGAACATATTCTTGCCGCTCAGGCGACGCGCGAGCAGCGCCTTGCCGTAGCGGATGATGTTATTGAAAATATGGGTTCACCTGATGTCATAGCATCAGCTGTCGCCCGCCTGCATGCAAAGTATCAACGTCTGGCATCGCAGGCCGCCTCACAGGAAAAACCGTAATGCATACCCCTGTTCTTTTTGAACATCCGCTTAATGAAAAGATGCGCACCTGGCTACGCATTGAGTTTTTACTTCAGCAGTTATCCGTTCATCCGGCGATTACCACTCATGCGGATGCGCTGCATTTCTTCCGCAATATCGGCGATCTTTTAGATGTTTTAGAACGCGGTGAAGTCCGTACCGATCTGATGAAAGAGCTGGATCGCCAACAGAGGAAACTGCAATCCTGGGCAGAAGTACCGGGGGTCGATCAGGATCGCATCAATGAATTACGCCAGCAGCTAAAACAATCCGGCAGCACATTAATGTCCGCCCCGCGGATCGGCCAGTATCTGCGAGAAGACCGTCTGATCGCCCTGGTGCGCCAGCGCTTAAGCATCCCAGGTGGCTGCTGTAGCTTTGACCTCCCGACGCTGCATATCTGGCTACATATGCCGCAGGCATACCGCGATGAGCAGGTCGGTAAGTGGCTGACCAGCCTTGAACCTTTAACGCAATCCTTGCTGCTTGTTCTCGATCTCATCCGCAACTCGGCACCTTTCCGTAAGCAGACCAGCCTGAACGGTTTTTATCAGGACAACGGCGAGGACGCCGACCTGCTGCGTCTGCGCCTGGATCTTGCCAGCCAGCTCTACCCGCAAATTTCAGGTCATAAGAGCCGTTTTGCCATCCGCTTTATGCCGCTGGACAGCGAGCACGGTATTGTGCCGGAACGTTTTGATTTTGAACTGGCCTGCTGTTAAGGAGCGAAAATGTCAGAAGAGATAACCGTTAATTGCCCAACCTGCGGCAAAATTGTGATCTGGAATGAGCAGAGTCCACATCGTCCGTTCTGCTCCAAACGCTGTCAGCTCATTGATTTAGGCGAATGGGCGGCGGAAGAGAAACGCATCCCGAGCAGCAGCGATCTGTCAGATAGCGATGGCTGGAGTGAGGATAAAGAGTAAAACCGGGCTAGCCCAAAGATACCTTGCCGGATCGCGGTCTCGCCCGGTCCGGCTTAACTCCCGGCCGCTAGTTTTGCTATCACGGGTTCATTTGCCGGAGGAAAATCTTCGGCGACGAGCGCGCTTTGCGCTATCCAGCGCCCTGGCTGCCCCTCTTTCCCCCACGGCTCGCCATCCCAGCTTTCCACCAGCCAGAACCACAGCGTTATATGACGGTCGGGAAACTGATACTCCAGCTTATCGAACAGGCTGGAAGCTCTCACTGTAATACCTACTTCTTCCTGTAGTTCACGCACTAAGGCCTGCTCTGACGACTCGCCCTCTTCAATTTTCCCACCAGGAAATTCAAGCTTATTCGCCATATGCGCGTCGGCAGCTCGCTGGGTGATGAAAATTTCGCCTCGCGCATTGCGGATAATACCGACGGAAATCTGTAGTGTTTTCATTGTGCTTCTTCCATAAAAAAGGCGCAGATATCTGCGCCCTTGTATTCAACGTTGTTGAGCTTAGCTCAGACGACCGTGGCACTGCTTATATTTTTTACCAGAGCCGCACGGACAAGGATCGTTACGACCCACTTTACGCTCGCCGGTTTGTTCAGCCAGCGCGGCCGCAGCTGCGCTCTCATCGTCCTGATGGCTCAGCTGTTGCATCTGCGCCAGACGCTCAGCGTCTTCACGACGCTGCTGCTCCATCGCTTCCACCTCTTCCGGCATCCGCACCTGAACTTTGCTCAGCGTGCTGATCACTTCGTATTTTAGTGATTCCAGCATTGCAGCAAACATAGAGAAGGATTCACGCTTATATTCCTGCTTCGGATCTTTCTGCGCATAGCCGCGCAGATGGATACCCTGACGCAGGTAGTCCATCGCCGCCAGGTGCTCTTTCCACAGTGAGTCCAGCGTTTGCAGCATGACGCCTTTTTCGAAGTGACGCATCATCTCAGCGCCAACCACTTCTTCCTTACGCTGATAGGTTTCAATGGCGCTCTGCAGAATGCGCTCGCGCAGCGTTTCTTCATGCAGCTCCGGTTCTTTATCCAGCCACTCTTTGAGCGGCAGATCGAGGTCGAAGTCATTTTTCAGACGTTCCTGCAGTCCTTCCACATCCCACATTTCTTCCAGCGACTGCGGAGGAATATGGGCATCGATAGTGGCTTTAAATACGTCTTCACGAATGCTGTTGATCGTTTCGCTCACGTCGGTCACGTCGAGCAGTTCATTACGCTGGGTGTAAATAGCGCGACGCTGGTCATTGGCCACGTCATCATATTCCAGCAGCTGCTTACGGATATCGAAGTTGCGGCTCTCGACTTTACGCTGGGCATTGGCAATCGCCTTGGTCACCCAAGGATGCTCGATAGCCTCACCCGGCTTCATACCCAGTTTACGCATCATGCCGGACACGCGGTCAGACGCGAAGATGCGCATCAGTGCATCTTCCATCGACAGATAGAAACGGGAAGAACCCGCATCCCCCTGACGACCTGAACGACCGCGCAGCTGGTTATCGATACGGCGAGATTCATGGCGCTCGGTCCCGATGATATGCAGGCCGCCGGCGGCCAACACCGCATCGTGGCGAACCTGCCAGTCGGCTTTGATCTGAGCAATCTGTTCCGGCGTCGGGTCTTCCAGCTGGGCGACTTCCGCCTGCCAGCTGCCGCCGAGCATGATATCAGTACCACGGCCCGCCATGTTGGTCGCAATGGTCACTGCTGATGGGTAGCCCGCCTGAGCAACGATGTCCGCTTCGCTGGCGTGGAATTTCGCATTCAGCACGTTGTGCTTGATGCCCGCTTTCGTCAATTCTTTGGAGACCACTTCTGATTTTTCGATTGAAATGGTACCCACCAGCACCGGCTGACCCGCAGCGGTACGCTCTTTAATATCTTCGATAATGGCCTGAATTTTTTCCGCTTCGGTCATATAAACCAGGTCCGCCATGTCTTTACGAATCATCGGGCGGTTGGTCGGAACCACAACGGTATCCAGCTTGTAGATCGAGCTAAATTCAAACGCTTCGGTATCGGCGGTACCGGTCATCCCTGCCAGCTTCTCGTACAGGCGGAAATAGTTCTGGAAGGTAATTGAAGCCAGCGTCTGGTTCTCGTTTTGAATCTCAACGCCTTCTTTCGCTTCAACCGCCTGGTGCAGGCCATCAGACCAGCGACGTCCCTGCATCGTACGGCCGGTATGCTCGTCGACGATGATAACTTCGCCATCTTTAACGATATAGTCAACATCACGGGTAAACAGCACGTGCGCGCGCAGCGCCGCGGTCACGTGGTGCATCAGCATGATATTGGTCGGAGAGTACAGCGACTCGCCTTCATCCATAATGCCTTCATTGACCAGCAGCTCTTCAATCAGCACCAGGCCGCGTTCGGTCAGGTTGACCTGGCGCGCTTTCTCATCAACGGAGAAATGCCCTTCGCCGGTAAAGGTCTCGGAGTCTTCTTTTTCCTGGCGGATCAGATGCGGGATGATTTTGTTCACTTTCTTATACATTTCCGAACTGTCTTCAGCCGGGCCGGAAATGATAAGCGGAGTACGTGCTTCATCGATGAGGATGGAGTCGACTTCATCCACCAGCGCATAGTGCAGTTTGCGCTGTACGCGTTCTTCAGGGCTGAACGCCATGTTGTCGCGCAGATAGTCAAAGCCATATTCGTTGTTGGTGCCATAAGTAATATCGGCGGCGTAGGCTTCGCGCTTGGCTGGCGCAGGCAGGCCAGACATGTTAATCCCAACGCTCATACCGAGGAACTCAAACAGCGGACGGTTGTTCTCCGCATCACGCTGCGCCAGATAGTCGTTGACGGTGACCACGTGAACACCTTTGCCGGTCAGCGCATTAAGATATGCTGGTAAGGTGGCGGTCAGGGTTTTACCTTCACCAGTGCGCATTTCCGCAATGCAGCGCTCGTTGAGGACCATGCCGCCCAGCAGCTGAACGTCAAAGTGACGCATACCGAAGACACGCTTACTGGCCTCACGTACAACGGCAAAGGCTTCCGGGATCAGGCTCTCAAGGCTTTCACCTTTTTCCAGACGCGCGCGGAACTCAGCGGTTTTCGCTTTCAGTTCGTCATCGGAAAGTTTTTCCATGGCCGGTTCCATGGCGTTGATAACGTTGACGGCTTTGCGCATACGACGCAGCGTACGGTCGTTACGGCTACCGAATACTTTAGTTAATAATTTGATTAGCATAATAAAATCTCAAACGCCCCGCTGTGCGGAGTCACAAAAAAATGGAATGGTCCGTATTTGTTTCAGCTGAGACGTTGAGGCCCGGCGCGTATGCCCGTAACCTGGCTTATCCAGGTACAGACGCGAAACGCACATTGGGAGAAGGTGGGATTGTATGCCACCAGGTGAACGATGAC
Organism: Klebsiella sp. GW_Kp181; assembly: GCF_040062315.1. NCBI lineage: Bacteria > Pseudomonadati > Pseudomonadota > Gammaproteobacteria > Enterobacterales > Enterobacteriaceae > Klebsiella > Klebsiella sp. GW_Kp181. The sequence goes on along the minus strand of NZ_JBEAFR010000089.1, from coordinate 88,062 downwards.
CGGAGGTTTACTCTCCTGCGTCAACAGCGCGCTAAGCGTATCGAGGAGCGCGAGATGCTGCGCCTGGAGCGGTGAAGACTCCTCAGCTACCGGCAGCGCCTGCGGCGCCATCGCAAAAGAGAGATGGCGGATGACCGTACGAATGGCATGCTGATGCCAGTAATCAACGGTAAAATTTGGCCGACGACTGGAAGACTCCAGTAGCGCGAGCTGAGAAAAATTGACTTTAGCAGGGTTGTGGTTGCTGGAAGTTGTTTTTGCCGGCGACGCGGTCTCATGCTCATGGCCGTTGCTAAGCGCAGGCAGGCCAAGGCTAGCCGCGACCATCCCCAACAGGAGATGCGGCCAGAAATACCTTCTGCCAAACTGTCGCCAGCGCGTCAGCAATCCACTCACTTAACTTACCTTTTGTTGGTAACAACCCTGAGAAATATTTTGCGTCCAAATACTAACATTAATACGCCATCACGGCAGCAGGAATGAGGGCTCGGGCGGGGTAAAAACGTCTAAAAAAGGAACGAACGCGCAGTAAAGAAGGGTAAAATTGGAAGCTGGGTGCAGCGGAAACGCAAAAAGAAAACGACTGGTTCCCTGGCCGGAGAGAGTACCAGGTTACCAGTCGAATTTACTACAGGATCTGGCTTATGCCAGAACCAGTGTCGGCGCGCGGAACGCCAGCGGCATCTCTGCGTCGTCCTCGAAGGTCACATACTCCCAGGCTTCCTGTTTTGCCAGAACAGCCTGCAGCAGTTTGTTATTCAACGCATGACCGGACTTGTACGCCGTAAATGCACCGATAATATTGTGACCGCACATAAACAGGTCGCCAATCGCATCCAGCATTTTATGACGGACAAATTCGTCTTCAAAGCGCAAACCGTCTTCGTTCAGTACGCGATAATCGTCAACAACGATGGCACAATCGAAGCTGCCGCCCAGGCACAGGCCGCGGGACTGCAGATATTCGATATCGCGCATGAAACCAAAGGTACGCGCACGGCTAATCTGGCGCATAAACGCATCGGCCGAGAAGTTCATTGCGTAGCGCTGGCTGCTGGAGTCAATCGCCGGATGGTTAAAATCAATGGTGAAGTCCAGTGAAAAACCATTATACGGTTTGAATTCAGCCCATTTATCGCCATCTTCGACGCGAACGGTCTCTTTGATACGCACAAATTTCTTAGCGCAGTTCAGTTCATCGATGCCGGCATCCAGCAACAGATAAACGAACGGAGCCGCACTACCGTCCATAATCGGGACTTCCGGGGCATCGACTTCAATAATAATGTTGTCGATACCTAAGCCAGCCAGGGCAGCATTAAGGTGCTCAACCGTCGATATCCGCACGTCATGCTCGTTGACCAGGCAAGTACAGAGCATGGTATCACGCACAGATTTGGCATCAGCCGGAAAATCAACCGGTGGATTCAAGTCGGTGCGACGATAGATGACCCCGGTATTTGCCGGCGCAGGGCGTAACGTCAGGGTGACTTTCTTGCCGGTATGCAAACCGACGCCAGTCGCCTGAACGATACGTTTAAGAGTCCTTTGTTTGATCATCGTATAATCTCGCCAAGTTACCTATCCAACCGAAGTGTACTATACATTCGGCAGGCCAGTTTAGCACAAAGAGCGCAGATGCCCAACTTCCAGCCAATTCTTAATCGGCTTGCTTACGCAGGAAGGCTGGAATATCCAGATAATCCGGCTCTTTTGCGGTTTGCGGCGTATTGTCGTTTACCACTTTCGAAACCGGTTTCTGCTCTTGATTCAGTGGGGACATGCCGTGCTGCTGGTAACGATCCATCACCGGCTGCTGAACCTGCTTGTTGGTGACCAGGGTAATTTCCGGACGTTTGTCCATACCGATACCAGTGGCAACCACGGTTACGCGCAGTTCGTCGTTCATATCCGGGTCCAGAGAGGTACCGATAACCACGGTCGCGTTATCCGAAGCAAATGCACGGATCGTGTTACCCACGGTTTCGAACTCATCGAGACGCAGATCGAAGCCAGCGGTGATGTTAACCAGGACGCCGCGGGCGCCGGACAGATCGATATCTTCCAGCAGCGGGGAAGAGATAGCCATTTCAGCCGCTTCTTCCGCACGGTCTTCACCGCTCGCTACGCCGGAGCCCATCATCGCATAGCCCATTTCAGACATCACGGTACGTACGTCCGCAAAGTCGACGTTCATCAGGCCTGGGCGCGTAATCAGTTCAGCGATACCCTGCACCGCGCCTTTCAGCACGTCGTTAGCCGCACCGAAAGCGTCGAGCAGCGAAATACCGCGACCCAGAACTTTCAGCAGCTTATCGTTCGGAATGGTGATCAGAGAATCCACGTGCTTGGACAGCTCGGTGATACCCTGCTCGGCGAATGCCATACGCTTCTTGCCTTCAAAATTGAACGGCTTAGTCACGACGGCAACGGTCAGGATGCCTAAATCTTTGGCGACTTCAGCAACCACGGGCGCAGCACCGGTTCCGGTCCCGCCGCCCATACCTGCTGCGATAAACACCATGTCGGCGCCATCAAGAGCAGCACGCAGCGCTTCACGGTCTTCATCCGCTGCGTTACGACCCACTTCCGGGTTTGCGCCTGCGCCCAGCCCCTTGGTAATACCGCTGCCGATCTGGATAGTCTGGCCAACAGCCGTTTTGCGCAGTGCCTGCGCGTCGGTGTTCACCGCGAAAAATTCAACACCCTCAATGCGCTCGCGCACCATGTGCTCAACGGCGTTACCGCCGCCGCCACCGACGCCGATGACTTTAATCACCGCGTCGTTGGTCAGTTCCATAGGTTCAAACATAATTTCTCTCTCCGTTGTGCCTGTCGCCTGAGAACGCTAATTTTCTGCGTTCTCTTAAAAAATTAAAACTCTTTTCGCAACCAACTGTTGAGTCGTTTGATCCACGACCCGACCGTTACGCGTTTTTCCACTTCTGCTTCACCACTGAGATGAGATTCCTTCCCGTAGTGCAGCAGCCCAACCGCCGTCGAGTAATACGGTTCCTGGGCATAATCCGTTAATCCGGTAATGTTCAGCGGCGCGCCAATTCGCACCTGCGTGTGAAACACGCGCTGCGCACAGGCGGCAAGCCCTTCAATTTGCGCCGCACCGCCGGTTAATACAATCCCTGCCGCCAGATGATGCTTGACGCCCTGCTGACGAAGCTGTTCCTGCAGTTGCAGAATCTCTTCATTCACGAGGTTGAGCAATTCGGTATAACGCGGCTCAATAACCTCTGCCAGAGTCTGACGCTGCAGACTGCGGGGTGGACGCCCACCCACGCTCGGCACTTCGACGTTTTCATCTTTACCAACGATGGAGCCCAGCGCGCAGCCGTGGCGCACTTTAATGGCTTCGGCATCGCTCGGCGGCGTACCGAAAGCGTAAGCAATATCGCTGGTCACAACGTTCCCCGCATAAGGGATCACTTTGGTATGACGCAGCGCGCCGCCGGTATACACCGCGATATCCATTGTACCACCGCCGATATCCACCACGCAGACACCCAGTTCACGTTCATCTTCCGTTAAAACGGAATAGCTGGCGGCTAAACCGGCGAAGATGAGCTGGTCAACTTTCAGACCGCAGCGCTCCACCGCTTTGACAATATTTTTCGCCATATCGTTATGGCAGGTAATCAAATGCACTTTTGCCTGCATACGTACGCCAGACAGGCCGACGGGGTTTTTTATCCCCTCCTGGTAGTCAATAGCGTACTCTTGCGGAATAACGTGCAGAACGCGGTGTTCATCGCGCACGCGAACCGATTTGGCGGTATGCACCACGTTCTCGACGTCATCCTGAGTGACTTCTTCTTCAGAAATCGGCACCATACCAATTTCATTTTGACAGCTGATATGCTTGCCTGAAAGCGCCAGATAGACTGACGAGATCTGGCAATCCGCCATCAGTTCGGCCTGGTCAATGGCGCGCTGTACGCATTTCACCACGGATTCCAGGTCGTTCACTCCGCCTTTATCCATACCACGCGATGGGCAACTGCCCACGCCAATGATATTAATCATACCGTCGGGCAGAACTTCCCCTACTAAAGCGGCAACCTTAGCGGTGCCAATCTCCAGTCCAACTACCAGTTTTCTGTCCGTCGCCTTGATCATTGTTGTTCTGCCTGTGCCTGATTCTGTTGTTGATTAGTTTCCTCTGCGGGAACCGGTACCCAACCGACTGCCGCTCCCGAGTCATAACGCAAATCAACGTAGCTTATCCGTTTGCCGTCGGTCTGCGCCTGCTGCTGAAGAACCGGGTAGAGTTCCATAAAGCGCTGAAGCCGTTTCATGGTGTCGCCTCGGCCAAGATTGAGCTTAATATCGTTATTAAGCGTCAATTGCCAGGAGCGACGCGCGGTCATTGCCGCCACTTTCAACGTGAATTTATCCTTTGCCAGCACCTGCCCCATGTCACGGTACCCCTGAAGAACTTCGTTCTCACTACCTTCCGGGCCGTATAACATCGGTAAATTCTGTTTACTGGTGCGATCTGACGGCACGCTGAAAGAATTGCCTTCGACGTCTACCATATGCTGATCATTCCAGCGCGCAATCGGCACATATTCAACCAGATGAATCTTCAATTCGTCCGGCCATTGCTTTCTGACGCTCGCCTGCTTAATCCACGGCAGGCGTTCAATCTGGCTTTGAATAATATTGACGTCCTGAGTCATAAAGGTGCCCGGCGACCCCAATGCCAGTATCGCCTGACGGATATCATCGTTGCGCGTGTAGTGACGCTCTCCGGTGACGACCATCTTCGACAGCGGTAATCGCTGTGCATCTTCCATCCAGCCCAGAACCATCCAGCCGCTGACCAGCACGGTACAGAGCACCGCCAGCAGGAAGAAAATACCTGCCAGACGAGAGCCATTACTTCGACGCGAAGAAGATTCTTCTTCCTCTTCGTGGTTCCGCGTATTCAGCGCAGCCTGCGACATATCACCCCGCCAGGTCCAGAATTCGTACAACAAGCTGCGAGAAGCTCATCCCTGCCTGACGCGCCGCCATCGGCACCAGGCTATGGCTGGTCATGCCAGGAGAGGTGTTAGCTTCCAGCAGATAAAACTGGCCATCGCTGTCCAGCATCACGTCAATTCTTCCCCATCCCTTGCAGCCAAGGCTATCCCAGGCTTTTTGCACCAGAGCCTGGATTTCTGACTCACGCGCGGGATCTTCAAAGCCTGGGCAGAAATATTGCGTCTCATCAGAGAGATACTTTGCTTCATAATCATAGAAGGTTCCAGCCGCCTGGATACGTATTGACGGCAAAATTTCTTCTCCGACCATAGCGACGGTAAATTCCGGGCCACTGAGCCATTTTTCAATCAGAACTTCATCATCATGCTGAAAAGCCAGCGCCAATGCATTTTGTAATGCGCAACTTTCGCTGACTTTTGACATACCGACGCTGGAGCCTTCCCGGCTCGGCTTAACAATCAGCGGCAGTCCGAGGGCCAGGAGTTGCTGTTCAACGTCAGCAGAAAGCCCTGCCTCGAACTGTTTACGGGTTAGCGCAACCCACGGCGCAACCGGCAGTCCGGCGCCCTGCCACAGTAATTTGCTGCGCAGCTTATCCATTGAGATCGCTGAAGCCATCACCCCGCTACCGGTGTAGGGAAGTTGAATCAGCTCCAGCAGCCCCTGCAACGTACCATCTTCACCGCCGCGACCATGCAAGGCAATAAACGCTTTCTTAAAGCCCATGTTTTTCAATTGGGTAATATCAACGTCGCGCGGGTCGACCGGGTGCGCATCAACGCCGGCTTCACGAAGGCCGGCGAGCACCGCAGAACCTGAATTGAGAGAGACTTCACGTTCAGCGGAGGTTCCGCCAAAGAGGACCGCGATTTTATCAGCCATGGCGCTCCTCCTGCGTTTTTTGCGGTTGCAATTTGATTTCCGCCAGGTGACGGGCGATTTTACCGATATTTCCCGCCCCCTGCACCAGCACCAGATCGTTGCCGGTCAATACTGATGCCAGCATCTCTGCCGCTTGCGCCGGATCGGAAACCAGAATCGGGTCGACTTTTCCGCGGCCGCGAATCGTACGGCACAGCGAGCGGCTATCAGCGCCAGGAATGGCGGCTTCGCCAGCAGAATAAACGTCCAGCATCAGCAGAGCATCAACCTGGGTCAGTACGTTGGCAAAATCGTCGTACAGGTCGCGCGTACGGGTAAAACGGTGCGGCTGAAACAACATCACCAGATTTTTATCCGGCCAGCCCGCTCGCGCCGCTTTGATAGTGGCATCCACTTCCGTAGGATGGTGGCCATAATCATCGATCAGCATCGCGGTTCCCGTTTTACCGTTAACCTCAGCTAACGGATATTCGCCGAGGAAATCAAAACGACGCCCGGTACCCTGGAAGCTTTCCAGCGCGCGCAGGATCGCTTCATCATCAATGCCCTCTTCCGTCGCAACGGCCACCGCTGCCGCTGCGTTAAGCGCGTTGTGGCGACCCGGTGCGTTCAGCGTCACCTGAATGACGTCTTTATCCTGACGGACCAGGCGGAAATGCCCCTGAGCGCCGACCTGACGATACTCTTCCACGCGAACGTCAGCATCATCGCTAAAACCGTAGGTGGTGAGCTGGCGACCAACGCGCGGCAGCAGCTCGCGAATCACCGGATCGTCCACGCACATCACCGCGCGTCCATAGAACGGCAGGTTATGCAGGAAGTTGATAAACGTCTGCTTCAGGTTTTCGAAGTCGCCGTGGTAGGTATCCATATGATCGGCTTCGATATTGGTCACGATAGCGACCATCGGCTGTAAATGCAGGAACGAGGCGTCGCTTTCATCCGCTTCGGCAATCAGGTAACGGCTGTGTCCAAGGCGCGCATGCACGCCAGCGGCTTTCACCAGACCACCGTTCACGAAGGTCGGATCAAGTCCAGCCTCTGCATAAATACTTGAGACCATCGCCGTAGTTGTGGTTTTGCCGTGCGTGCCAGCAATGGCAATGCCGTGGCGAAAACGCATCAGTTCCGCCAGCATTTCAGCGCGACGAATAACTGGAATACGCGCTTCGTGAGCGGCGACGATTTCCGGGTTATCCGCAGAAATCGCGCTGGAAACCACGACAACGCTCGCATCGCGCACGTTTTCAGGGCGATGATTGAAATAAATCGTGGCGCCAAGCTGAGTCAACTGTTGGGTCACCGGATTCGGCGCCAGGTCGGAGCCGCTAATCTGATAACCTTCATTGGCCAGAACTTCGGCAATACCGCCCATGCCGGCACCGCCAATGCCAACAAAGTGAATGTGCCGGACGCGACGCATCTCGGGCACTATGGAACGCAGTTTTGCCAGATCTTGTGTATTCATTCTTTACGCCATCAACTTCTTTATTCGGACGGTGATCATCACCGCGATTAGCGCGCCAGTGCTGCGGCGCTCACTTCTTCTGCTACCCGTTCGGTAGCATCCGGAATCGAGGCTCTACGCGCTCGCTCCGCCATATCTAGCAGCGTTTCGCGATCCCAGCCCGCCAGGGTTTGCGCAACGGCATCCACGGTAAACTGCGGCTGCTCGAGGATCTTCGCTGCTCCTGCCTTCTCTAACGGCAGGGCATTCCAGTACTGCTGACGATCTTTGTGCTGGAAAGGCACAAACAGCGCCGGTAAACCAGCGGCGGCAATTTCGCTCACCGTCAGCGCCCCGGAACGACACACGACAACATCGGCCCAGGCGTAAGCCGCCGCCATGTCGTCAATAAATTCGGTCACTTTGTGCTGCGGCTGCCCGGCATCGGAATAGGCCCGCTGTACGGTTCCCTGCCCACCTTTACCGCTCTGGTGCCAGATGGTGACAGTAGAGCCCAGCTTCGCCGCCACCTGCGGCATCGTCTGATTGAGCACGCGAGCGCCCTGCGAACCGCCGACGACCAATACGCGAATTGGCCCCTGACGCCCGACTAAGCGCTGTTCCGGCAGCGGGAGCGCCAGCACATCGGTGCGAACCGGGTTGCCCACGACATCGGCATGCGGGAAAGCGCCGGGGAATGCCTGCATCACTTTTTTGGCAATTTTCGCCAGCCACTTATTCGTCAGACCGGCAATTCCGTTCTGTTCATGCAGGACCACCGGGATCCCCAGCGACCATGCCGCCAGTCCGCCGGGGCCGGACACATAGCCGCCCATTCCCAGCACCACGTCCGGTTGAAAACGCTGCATAATCGCCCGCGCCTGGCGCCAGGCGTTGAATATCCGAACCGGTGCCAGCAGCTGCGCCTTCAGGCCTTTGCCGCGCAGGCCGGAAATCTGAATGAAGTCAATTTCAATGCCGTTCTTCGGCACTAAATCCGCTTCCATACGATCCGCGGTACCCAGCCAGCGAACCTGCCAGCCCTGGTCCATTAAATGGTGCGCAACCGCCAGCCCCGGGAACACGTGTCCTCCGGTACCGCCCGCCATCACCATTAACCGCTTTTCCTGACCGCTCATCGAACACCCCGTGTAAACGCCTGGGCTTTTTCCAGACGCGTTTCATAATCAATTCGTAACAGCAACATGATGGCCGTCGACATAATCAGCAGGCTCGAGCCACCGTAGCTGATCAGCGGCAGCGTCAGGCCTTTAGTTGGCAGCATTCCCGCTGCCGCACCGACGTTAACCAGCGCCTGAAAGCTGAACCAGATCCCAATGGCGCAGGCCAAAAAACCGGAGAAACGGTGGTCAATCTCCAGCGCTTTGCGGCCAATGGACATGGCGCGAAAAGCGACGAAGAATACCATTAAAAGTGCGAGTACCACACCGATATAACCGAGTTCTTCACCGATAATGGCGAAGATGAAATCGGTGTGCGCCTCGGGCAAATATTCGAGCTTCTGGACCGAGTTACCCAGGCCCTGCCCCCACATTTCGCCGCGGCCAAAGGCCATCAGCGACTGGGTGAGCTGGTAGCCGCTGCCGAATGGATCTTCCCACGGGTTCCAGAAAGAGGTCACGCGGCGAATACGGTACGGTTCAGCCAGAATCAGCAGTACGACTGCCGAAAGCCCCATCCCGATAATCGCGATAAACTGCCACAGCTTGGCCCCCGCAAGGAACAGCATGGCCAGAGTCGTGACAAACAGCACCACGACGGTACCGAGGTCAGGCTGCGCCAGCAGTAAAATCGCCAGCACGAAAATCACGCCCATCGGCTTTAAGAAGCCGCGCAGGTTGTTACGCACTTCGTCGCCTTTACGCACAAGGTAGTTGGCGATATAGCAGAACAGCGACAGCTTGGTGAACTCCGCAGGCTGGATACGCAGCGGCCCCAGCGCAATCCAGCGCGAGGCCCCGTTAACCGAGCTGCCGACCACCAGAACAATCAGCAGCATGACGATAGAAGCAATCAGCATTGCGGTACTGTGGCGCTGCCAGAACTCCATTGGCAGGCGCAGCGTCACCATCGCCAGCCCTAGCGCCAGCAGAATGTATAAGCCATCGCGCTTGGCAAACAGAAACGGATCGTTCGCCAGACGCTGGCCTACCGGCATCGACGCCGAGGTCACCATGATGAAGCCGATTGCGGCCAGGCCAAAAGTCAGCCACAGCAGCATCCGGTCATACATCACCAGGCTATCGGTATCTTTTTGCCGCGAGCCCATCACCCAGCCTTTCAGCGCGGCGAACAGCCATGCGAAAATAAACATTCCCGGCAGACGCGGCAGTCTTAGCCGTGGCATTTTCAGGCGCGGGAGTGATAAACGCATCAACCTAACTCCTTCGCGAGGCGAGCAAAGATGTCGCCGCGTTGTTCAAAGTTTTTAAACTGATCGAGGCTGGCGCACGCGGGAGACAGCAGCACCATATCGCCCGGGACAACCTGCGGCGCAATCTGGCGCATCGCCTGCTCCATCGTTTCCGTTTGCACAGCGACATCCGGGCGCAGCGCCGCCAGCTGCGCGCCGTCGCGTCCGAAGCAGTACAGGCGAATGTTGTCGCCGGTCAGGTAACGGCTTAACGGCGTGAAATCAGCGGATTTCCCGTCTCCGCCCAGCAGCAGATAGAGCGTTCCATCAAGATGCAGCCCATTGAGCGCCGCTTCGGTACTGCCGACGTTGGTGGCTTTAGAATCGTTGATCCAGCGCACGCCGTTGTGCTCCAGCACCAGTTGGAAACGATGCGCCAGCCCGGTGAATGTGGTTAGCGCTTTCAGGCTGCTGGCGCGCGGCAAACCCGCGGCGTCAGCCAGGGCCAGGGCCGCAAGAGCGTTACTGTAGTTGTGCTGGCCGCTAATCTTCATCTCTTTGACGTTAAGCACTTTTTCGCCTTTGACGCGCAGCCAGGTTTCGCCCTGCTGGCGGTTCAGGTGATAGTCGCCAACGTCAACGCCGAAGCTGATGCAGCGCTCGTCCGCGCCGCGTACCGGCATAGTTAACGCATCGTCGGCATTGACGATACAGGCCCGCGCATTCTCGTAAATTCGCAGTTTGGCGGCGCGGTACTGCTGAAGCCCCAGCGGATAGCGGTCCATATGATCTTCGGTGACGTTCAGGATCGTCGCCGCTACCGCCCGCAGGCTGGAGGTAGTTTCCAGCTGGAAGCTTGAAAGCTCCAGAACATAGAGTTCGCGTTCAGGATCCAGCAGCATCAGCGCCGGCAGGCCAATATTGCCCCCAACGCCAACGTTCATACCCGCTGCTTTCGCCATTTCTCCCACGAGGGAAGTCACGGTGCTTTTACCGTTAGAGCCGGTGATCGCAACGACAGGCGCCTGCGCCTCGCGGCAAAACAGTTCGATATCGCCGACAATTTCCACCCCAGCATCCGCCGCGGCGCTCAGGGAAGGATGCGCCAGAGCGATACCCGGACTGGCGACAATCAGGTCTGCCGTCAACAGCCAGTCTTCATTAAGACCGCCAACATAGCGCTCAACAGCTTCCGGCAGTTTATCCAGCCCCGCCGGCGCAACGCGGGTATCCATCACCCGCGGCGTCACGCCGCGAGCCATGAAAAAGTCCACGCATGACAGGCCGGTCATACCCAGCCCAATAATGACGACTTTTTTACCCTGATAATCTGCCATGATTAACGTACCTTCAGCGTCGCCAGGCCAATCAGCACCAGCATCAGCGAAATAATCCAGAAACGCACGATAACGCGCGGTTCCGGCCAGCCTTTCAGTTCATAGTGATGGTGAATCGGCGCCATGCGGAAAATGCGCTGACCGCGCAGCTTGAAGGAACCGACCTGCAGAATCACCGAGAGCGTTTCCACCACAAATACGCCACCCATAATCACCAGCAGGAATTCCTGGCGCAGCAGCACGGCGATAATACCCAGCGCGCCGCCGAGTGCCAGCGAACCCACATCGCCCATAAAGACCTGTGCCGGATAGGTGTTAAACCACAGGAAGCCCAGACCCGCGCCAACAATCGCCGTACAGACGATCACCAGTTCACCGGCGTGACGCAAATAAGGGATATGCAGGTAGTTGGCGAAGTTCATGTTACCGGTCGCCCAGGCCACCAGCGCGAAGCCGGCGGCAACGAATACGGTTGGCATAATCGCCAGCCCATCGAGGCCGTCGGTCAGGTTGACCGCATTACCGGTCCCAACGATAACAAAATAGGCCAGCAGGACGTAGAACAGGCCCAGCTGCGGCATCACGTCTTTAAAGAACGGCACTACCAGCTGAGTCGCCGGCGTATCTTTACCCGCCATATACAGCGCAAAGGCAACGCCCAGCGCAATCACCGACATCCAGAAGTACTTCCAGCGAGCAATCAGACCTTTGGTATCTTTACGCACCACTTTGCGATAGTCATCGACAAAGCCGATGATGCCGTAGCCGACGAGAACCGTCAGTACGCACCAGACGTAGGGGTTGGATGGGTAAGCCCACAGCAGAACGGAGACAACAATGGCGGTCAGGATCATGATCCCGCCCATGGTTGGCGTACCGCGCTTACTAAAGTGAGATTCCGGGCCATCGTTACGTACAACCTGGCCAAAGGAGAGTTTTTGCAGACGGGCGATCATGCGCGGGCCCATCCACAGCGAGATGAACAGCGCGGTCAGCAGGCTGACAATGGCGCGAAACGTCAGGTAGGAAAAGACGTTAAAGCCTGAATAATATTTGACCAAATGTTCGGCCAGCCATACTAACATGTTCCGTTCTCCTGTAATGCGCGTACTACCACTTCCATGGCGGCACTACGTGAACCTTTCACTAAAATGGTCATAATTTTATGTTCTGCGGTAAGCTCGCGCAGGCGAGTCACCAGCGCGGCCTTCTCGCTAAAATGTTCGCCAACTCCGCTGGCGCCGCTGATTTCTGCGCTCAGCGTACCGACGCTCAGTACGCGATCGAGCCCGGCCGCTTTTGCCGCTTCGCCCACCTGACGATGGCACGCCTGGCTTTCCGCGCCGAGTTCAGCCATATCGCCGACGACCAGTACCCGATAGCCCGGCATCTCAGACAGCACCTGTACCGCGGCGGTTAGCGAGCCAACGTTGGCGTTATAGGAATCATCCAGCAGGAGCTGGCTGTCGGTCAGTTGGATCGGGAATAAACGCCCTGGTACTGCTTGCAGATCTTTCAGACCCGCTTTGATCGCCTCATGCGTCGCACCAACCGCCATTGACAGCGCCGCTGCGGCCAGCGCATTAGCGATGTTATGGCGCCCCGGGAGCGGTAGCAGGACATCAACGCTGCCCGATGGGGTTTGCAGGGTAAATTCAGTCCCATGCGACGTCACGTGAACGTTGGTTGCCGTGAAATCGCTGTTGGCGGCATTCGGCGAAAAACGCCAGGTTTTACGCTCGCCAATTACGCTTTGCCAGTTCAGCCAGTCATTATTGTCGGCGTTCATAATCGCGATGCCGTTGAGCGGCAGGCCGGTGTAAATTTCGCCTTTAGCTTTCGCCACGCCTTCCAGAGAGCCAAAACCTTCCAGGTGGGCAGCGGCCAGGTTATTCACTAACGCGGCTTCGGGGCGGGTCAGGCTAACGGTCCAGGCAATTTCGCCCTGATGATTAGCGCCTAACTCGATGACCGCGTAGTCATGTTCCTGGGTGAGGCGCAGCAGCGTCATCGGCACGCCGATATCATTGTTCAGGTTACCTGCGGTATAGAGCGTATTCCCGCACTGGCTCAGAATCGCCGCGGTCATCTCTTTGACCGAGGTTTTTCCGGAAGATCCGGTCAGCGCGACTACGCGCGCCGGAACCTGCTGACGCACCCATGCGGCCAGTTCGCCGAACGCGAGGCGCGTATCCTTCACCACCACCTGCGGTAAATCGCAGGTCAGCTGACGACTGACCAGCAGCGCGCCCGCGCCGGCAGCTTTCGCCTGTTCGGCAAAATCGTGAGCATCAAAACGCTCGCCTTTTAGCGCCACGAACAGGCAGCCCGCCGTGACTTTACGGGTATCGGAAGTGACGTCATCAATCGCCACATCGCGGCCGTGCAGCTCACCGCGCGTGATGTCGGCGAGCTGGCTGAGAGTCAAGCGAATCATGCTACCGTCCCCAGCAAACGCGCCACGGTGACGCGGTCAGAATAATCGAGCCGGCGATTGCCGACGATTTGATAGTCCTCGTGGCCTTTGCCCGCCACCAGAACGACGTCGTTTTCTTTCGCCTGCATCACTGCATTCGTCACCGCTTCCGCACGCCCCTCCACCGCTCTGGCATGGCCCGCGTCCAGCATGCCGGCCAGAATATCGTTAATAATCGCCCGCGGCTCTTCAGTTCGCGGGTTGTCGTCGGTGACAACCACAATATCGGCAAACTCTTCGGCGATAGCGCCCATTAGCGGACGCTTGCCTTTGTCGCGATCCCCGCCGCAGCCGAATACGCACCACAGCTTACCGCTGCAGTGCAAACGCGCTGCCTGCAGCGCCTTTTCCAGCGCATCGGGCGTGTGGGCATAATCAACGACCACGGTCGGTTTACCCGGCGCGGCGAACACTTCCATACGCCCGCATACCGGCTGCAGGCGCGCGGCGGTTTTCAGCAGATCGGCAAGCGGATAACCCAGCGCCAGCAGGGTGGCTAACGCCAGCAACAGATTGCTGACATTAAAGGCGCCCATCAAGCGGCTTTCTATCTCGCCGTTACCCCAGCTGGAAGCAAACTGAACGGTTGCACCGCTGTCGTGATAGTTCACCGCAGTGGCTTTGAGCCAGCGGCCACGGCAGTTCGGGTTAATGTGATCTTCCATCGATACGGCAACCGCATCCGGCAGTTTCGCCAGCCAGCGGCGACCGACTTCATCGTCCGCATTAACAATCGCCTGACCGCAATGGTGAGTTGAGTAGAGCAGCCATTTTGCCGCTTCGTAATGCTCCATATCACCGTGGTAATCAAGGTGATCGCGGCTCAGGTTGGTGAAGACCGACGCGGCAAACTGCAGCGCGGCGACCCGGTGCTGCACCAGGCCGTGAGAGGAAACTTCCATCGCGGCGAACGTCGCCCCCTGCCCTGCCAGGCCAGAAAGGACGTGCTGAACGTCAACAGCCGAACCGGTGGTGTTTTCCGTTGGGATAACTTTCCCCAGCAGGCCATTGCCTACGGTTCCCATTACCGCACTGGTTTCGCCAAGCAGCTGCGCCCATTGCGCCAGCAGTTGCGTCGTGGTGGTCTTACCGTTAGTTCCGGTGACGCCCACCAGGCGCAGTTGTTCTGAAGGCTGATGGTAAAAACGCCCGGCCAGCGCGGATAAGCGCTCGTTGAGTTGGCTGAGATAGATAACCGGCACCCCGTGCATTTCACGGATCTCGCCGTCATGGGCCTCATCTTTGGCCTCAGCAATAATGGCAGCAACACCTTGCGCTATCGCCTGCGGGATATAACGACGCCCGTCCGCCTGATGACCTAAAACCGCGACAAAAAGATCGCCAGAAGCAGCCACCCGGCTGTCCAGCGTCATTTCTCGCAGAATTCGCTCCGGCGCATTTGGCACCCACGGAGCGAGAAGGTCGCGCAAATTACGATCTGCCACCTGTTCCCTCGCCTTGATTAATCACTAATTCACTTTTTTCAGCCGTTGCCAGCGCATCCGGTTCAATGTTCATGGTACGCAGCACGCCGCCCATGATGGCACCGAAGACCGGCGCGGAAACGGCGCCGCCGTAGTATTTGCCCGCCTGCGGATCGTTGATCACCACCACCAGCGCAAAGCGCGGATGGCTGGCGGGCGCAACGCCTGCGGTGTAAGCAATATATTTGTTGATGTAGCGGCCATCCGGCCCTACTTTTTTCGCCGTACCGGTTTTAATGGCGATGCGATAGCCTTTGATCGCCGCCTTCACGCCGCCGCCGCCGGGCAACGCCACGCTTTCCATCATGTGAACAACGGTACGAACGAGTGATTCCGGGAAGACGCGCTCGCCCGGAACCGGTGGATCAACTTTGGTAATCGACAGCGGGCGATAGATGCCGTAGCTGCCGATCGTTGCGTAGACTCGCGCTAACTGTAACGGCGTTACCATTAGCCCATAGCCGAAAGAAAAGGTGGCCCTCTCTATGTCAGACCACCGTTGTTTTTGAGGGTATAAGCCACTGCGTTCTCCGACCAACCCCAAATTGGTCGCTTTTCCAAGCCCAAAACGTGAGTAAGTATCTACTAACGCTGAGGACGGCATCGCTAACGCCAGCTTAGAAACACCGACGTTACTCGACTTCTGTAGCACCCCGGTCAGGGTCAATTCGCTGTAGCGCGCCACGTCTTTGATTTCGTGGCCGTTAATTCGGTAAGGAATGGTATTCAGCACGGTATTTTCGTTAACAATGCCGCGCTGAAGGGCCGTCATCACCACCATCGGCTTCACCGTTGAACCCGGCTCAAACACGTCGGTAATGGCGCGGTTACGCATGGTATCTTTAGACGTGCCGGCGAAATTATTCGGGTTGTACGAAGGACTGTTAGCCATTGCCAGCACTTCGCCGGTGTTGACGTCGACCAGAACCGCTGTGCCTGACTCCGCCTTGTTGAATGCCACTGCATTGTTCAGTTCGCGATAAACCAGCGCCTGGAGGCGTTCATCGATGCTCAGCGCCAGGTTATGCGCGGCCTGGCTATCGGTGGACGAAATATCTTCTATTACCCGGCCATAGCGGTCTTTACGTACGATACGCTCGCCGGGCTGGCCGGTGAGCCACTTATCGAAGCTCTTCTCAACGCCCTCAATCCCTTGGCTATCAACGTTAGTGAAGCCAATGAGGTGAGCGGTTACTTCGCCCGACGGATAGTAGCGGCGGGACTCTTCCCGCAGGTGAATCCCCGGCAGCTTCAATTTACGGATGTAGTCGGCCATATCAGGGTTCACCTGACGCGCCAGGTAGATGAAACGCATCCGTGGGTTGGTATTGATGCGCGATGCCAGCTGATCCAGCGGCATATTCAGCGCATCGGCCAGCGCCTTCCAGCGGTTGTCCAGGGTGACGCCGCCCGCTTCATGCAGCTCTTTCGGGTCAGCCCAGATCGCTTTTACCGGTACGCTCACCGCCAGCGGACGGCCGGAACGATCGGTTATCATTCCGCGCGCGGTAGAAACTTCCTGCACGCGCAGAGAACGCATATCGCCCTGGCGTACCAGCATGTCCGGGCTAATCACCTGTAGCCAGGCCACGCGGCCCAGCAGGAAGCCCAGCGCCAGCAGAATACAGCCGCACAGCAACGCAAAACGCCAACTGATAAAGTTGGCCTGTTCTTCCTGACGTTTTGCTTTTGGCGTTTTCGGCGCTGCTTTCATGCGTCGCAATAATCCTTATTTCTGTACAACGATATTTTCTTGTGATGGATCGACATGCTGCATCTGCAGCTTCTCGGTCGCGATCCGCTCAACCCGACTGTGATCGCCGAGAGCATTTTCTTCGAGGATCAGGTTGCGCCATTCAATATCCAGCGCGTCGCGTTCCAGAACCAGTTGTTCGCGCTGCGCCGTTAAGAGGCGAGTATGGTGCGCCGTTGTCACCACCGTAATCGCCGTAATAATGATGCAAATGAACAGGCAGAGTGGCAGCTTCCCGAACCGCAGAAGGTCGTCTCCGATCACGCCAGGCAAAGCATGGCGCTCGTTGCTTCCTATCGACCCTTTAACCTTGCTTAGGGCTTCTGTCACTCTGCCGATCATGCGTTCGTCCTCTCTGCAATACGCAGAACTGAACTACGGGCACGAGGATTTTCAGCTACCTCTTTTTCACCCGGCATCAACTTGCCTAATGCTCTTAGCTCACGGCCGCCCAGTTTTTTAAGCTGCTCTTCGGTCATCGGTAACCCAGCCGGAACCTGCGGACCGCGGCTTTGCTCGCGCATAAAACGCTTCACAATACGGTCTTCCAGCGAGTGGAAACTAATAATTGAGAGCCGCCCGCCCGGGGCAAGCACGCTGAGCGAGCTTTTTAGCGCCTGCTCTATCTCCTCCAGTTCACTGTTTACCCAAATGCGCACCGCCTGGAAGGTACGGGTCGCGGGATGTTTGAATTTGTCTTTCACCGGCGTTGCCGCCGCAACGACCTCCGCCAGCTCTTTGGTGCGCGTCATCGGTTCGATGCGGTTACGTTCGACGATGGCGCGGGCAATACGTTTACCAAAACGCTCTTCACCAAAAGTTTTGATGACCCAGGCGATATCGGCTTCGTCGGCGGTTTGTAGCCATTCAGCGGCAGATTGGCCGCGCGTCGGATCCATACGCATATCCAGCGGGCCATCACGCATAAAAGAAAAGCCGCGTTCAGCGTCATCCAGCTGCGGCGAGGAGACGCCAAGATCGAGCAAAATACCGTCGATCTTGCCGGTCAGGTTACGCTCGCCTACATAGTCGGCCAGCTGAGAAAATGGACCATGAACGATGGAAAAGCGGGGATCATCGATAGTTTTCGCGACGGCGATAGCCTGTGGGTCACGATCTATCGCCAGCAGGCGTCCCTCCGCTCCCAGTTGGGAGAGGATCAGACGCGAGTGACCGCCGCGGCCGAAGGTACCATCAATGTAGATACCGTCAGGACGAATATTCAGGCCGTTAACGGCTTCATCCAGAAGTACCGTAGTGTGTTTATAATTTTCCATCATTTTACAAAGACAAATCCTGCAGGCGCTCCGACAGTTCCCCGGAAGCGGACTGCTCAGCGTCGATATCTTCCTTGACCCGTTGATACCAGGTCGTTTCATCCCACAGCTCAAACTTATTGAACTGCCCGACCAGCATCACTTCTTTTGTCAGCCCGGCATGTTGCCGCAGCACCGGGGCTATTAATAGCCTCCCGGCGCTATCCATCTGACATTCGCTGGCATGTCCCAAAAGCAAACGCTGTACGCGCCGCTCGGTGGGGTTCATGCTCGATAAACGCGATAATTTTTGCTCGATGATTTCCCACTCAGGCAAAGGGTAAAGCAGCAGGCATGGGTGATGGATGTCAATGGTGCACACCAATTGACCGGAAGCGTCCTCGATCAGCCCGTCGCGGTAGCGCGTCGGCACGGCCAAACGGCCTTTACTGTCGAGATTGACTAACGTTGCCCCACGGAACATGCCAGCCTCACCCCTTTTCGCCACTTTACCCCACAAATTCCCACAAGAAGGAGTTTACGGAGCGGAGGAAAAGCTTGTCAAGCCAGCACGAATGCCAACAGAGCTCAAAAACCCATTATTTACAGCCGATATTCGCCCTGAGGAAAAATCAACCAACAAACGAGGCAAATTAACGTTATGAATATCGGTAAGAAAACAACCAACAAACTTGTAACAGTTAAAAGCAGCAAAATATCTTCTGAGGGAAAATATAAAGTGTCAGTTTGCGACGCGAGCGGCATTTTAGGCCATTCTGATGACCGTTAACAGCACCAGTTTTCATTGGGGAGGCTCTCTTACTGCGGGGTACAGCGCTTTTGGCGAGCATAAGCGTGAGGAAATGAGTGTTAATTCAGCAACTCATCCGCCGAATGTAACAAAATAATACAAATAAATACGCTAATCCTTTTATCGGTTAATTAAACCGCTAAATAAATGGCGCTAAGAATAGAATTAAAAGAGATGTCAGGAAGATTAAGGATTTGTCTGAAAGATCCTTAACCCTGCAATTTTTACGTCATTTATCCAGATTATCGCCAGACGCGTCTCCGTCTGGCGAATTTTCTACGAATAATCCTGGTATTGTGCTCAGCGACGGTTCAGGCTGCCGCGACGATAAAGGTTGCGCCGTATGCGGCTTAAACCCGGTTTGGGCTTCCGCGGTTCATCAAGGCTGGCGAGCACGATCTCCAGCACGCGTTCCGCGACATCGCGGTGGCGCTGAGCCACGGCCAAAACGGGGCACTGGAGGAAATCCAGCAGCTCGTTATCGCCAAAAGTGGCAATGGCCAGTTCAGAAGGCAGCTTCCCTTCCCGGCGCAGCGTGACGTCCATCACCCCCTGCAGTAACGGAAATGAAGTTGTAAACAGCGCCTGAGGCATCGGATGAGTTTCCAGCCACTTTTCGAAAAGCTGGGCCGCGGCTTCTCGCTCATAGCTATTTGCATAGAGGAAATGTACCTCTCGGGGATCGTCCTTCCACGCCGTACGGAATCCCTGCTCGCGCAGGAAGCTCACGGAAAGCTCCGGCAAAGCGCCGAGATACAGCACCGTTTCAGCGGGAAACTTACGCAGCTCCGCACCAAGCATTTCGGCATCATCCTGATCGGCGCCAACTACGCTGGTGAAGTGTTCTCGATCGAGAGCGCGGTCGAGGGCGACAATCGGGAAAGGATCGTTAGCCCAGCGCTGATAGAACGGATGTTCAGGCGGTAATGAGGTGGAAACGATAATCGCGTCGACCTGTCGCTGCAGCAGATGCTCAATACAGCGCATTTCGTTATCCGGCTGATCCTCGGAGCAAGCGATCAATAGCTGATAGCCGCGCTGGCGCGCCTGACGCTCCAGGTAATTAGCGATGCGCGTATAGCTGGTGTTTTCCAGGTCCGGGATAACCAAACCGATAGAACGCGTACGTCCTGCACGCAAGCCTGCAGCAACCGCGTTGGGGTGATAGTTGTGCTCACGAACGACCGCCATCACCTTCTCAACAGTTTTATCGCTAACGCGATACTGCTTCGCTTTACCATTAATCACATAGCTAGCGGTCGTTCGCGAGACGCCGGCCAGCCGGGCGATTTCATCCAGTTTCACAATTGCCCCTTGGGTAATAAGTACAGAACATAACCATTCTTCAGGTACGAGCTCGTTTTTATAACATCTAAGCGCAGAAAAGTAAGCGCAGCAACCGCTTTAGTCCACAGTTCCCACCGAATTCGCAAAAAAATAGCCCGGCACGCTGTGTCGGGCTATTTTTACGTCAGTTTCAGGGCTCAACGCATGATTTTGTCACCGCGAGATAAACCAACCACGCCCGAGCGGGCGACTTCAACAATTCGCGCCACGTCGCGCAGAGAAGCCAAAAACGCATCCAGCTTGTCGCTGGTTCCCGCCAGTTGAACAGTATAGATAGACGGCGTGACATCGATAATTTGCCCGCGGAAGATTTCCGTATTGCGTTTCACCTCATCGCGTCCATAGCCGCTCGCCTGCACTTTCACCAGCATAATTTCACGCTCTACGTGCGCGCCTTGCCCAAGCTCGTTAACGCGCAGAACGTCGACCAGCTTATGCAGCTGCTTTTCGATCTGCTCAATGGCTTTCTCATCACCAACGGTTTGAATCGTCATGCGGGATAGCGTCGGATCGTCCGTCGGCGCTACCGTCAGACTTTCAATATTATAACCACGCTGGGAAAAGAGGCCGATCACGCGGGATAAAGCACCCGATTCGTTCTCCAGTAATACTGATAATATCCGGCGCATAATCAGGTCCTCTCCGTTTTGCTCAGCCACATCTCGTCCATACCGCCGCCGCGGATCTGCATAGGGTATACATGCTCACTGCCATCAACCGTCACATCGACAAAAACCAGTCGATTGTTACGCACCTGCGCCAGCGCCTCAGCGAGTTTCGCTTCCAGTTCCTGCGGGTCGCTAATACGAATGCCCACATGGCCATAGGCTTCCGCTACGCGGGCAAAATCAGGCAGTGACTCCATATAGGATTGCGAATGGCGGCCCGAATAGAGCATATCCTGCCACTGCTTCACCATCCCGAGGTAGCGGTTATTCAGGTTCAGCACCAGCACCGGCAGCTCGTACTGCAGCGCGGTGGAGAGCTCCTGGATATTCATCTGGATACTGCCATCGCCGGTGACGCAAATGACCGTCTCTTCCGGCAGCGCCATCTTCACGCCAAGCGCAGCAGGAAGGCCGAACCCCATGGTTCCCAGACCACCCGAGTTGATCCAGCGCCGCGGTTTATCGAAAGGATAATAGAGAGCGGCGAACATCTGATGCTGACCGACGTCGGACGTTACGTACGCATCGCCGTTAGTCAGCCGCCAGATCGTTTCAATAACCGCCTGCGGTTTAATCTTGCCGCTTTGCGTGTCGTATTGCAGGCAGTGACGCGCGCGCCACTGTTCAATTTGCTGCCACCAGTCGCGAATTTCATCGAGTGGCTGCTGTGTCTCCTCGTGTTCGAGCAGCTCCAGCATCTGTTCCAGCACCAGGCGAGCGTCACCCACAATAGGCACGTCGGCAGGAACGGTTTTGGATATCGAAGTCGGATCGATATCAATATGCAGCACCGTAGCGTTCGGACAGTAGCGGGCCAGGTTATTCGTCGTACGATCGTCAAAGCGCACGCCAACGGCGAAAATCACGTCGGAATTGTGCATGGTCATATTGGCTTCATAGGTCCCATGCATGCCCAGCATCCCTAATGCCTGCTGGTGCGACGCAGGGAAAGCGCCCAGCCCCATCAGAGATGAAGCTACCGGTAACTTCAGTTTCTCAACCAGCGCGTATAGCTGCGGTTCACATTGCGCATTGATCGCCCCGCCCCCTACATAAACGACCGGTTTTTTTGCCGCTATCAGCGTCTGCAGCGCTCGCTTAATCTGCCCTTTATGACCGGACGTCGTCGGATTATAAGAACGCATGCTAACCGTATCCGGCCAGCTGTAGGGCAGTTTTTTAGCCGGGTTGAGAATATCTTTCGGTAAATCCACGACGACCGGACCAGGGCGCCCGCTGGCGGCCAGCCAAAACGCTTTTTTCAGTACGCCGGGAATATCTTCGGTTTGCTTAACCAGAAAGCTGTGCTTTACCACCGGTCGGGAGATGCCAACCATGTCGCACTCCTGGAAAGCATCGTAACCAATTAAGGAGGTCGCGACCTGGCCGGAAAGAATCACCAGCGGGATGGAATCCATATAAGCCGTCGCAATGCCGGTGATGGCGTTGGTCGCCCCCGGGCCCGAGGTCACCAGTACCACTCCGACTTCGCCCGTTGCGCGAGCAAGACCATCCGCCATATGAACGGCCGCTTGCTCATGACGGACCAGAACGTGATCGATTCCGCCAAGGGTGTGTAACGCATCATAGATATCGAGGACCGCGCCCCCGGGATAACCGAACACCTGCTTGACGCCCTGATCGACCAGCGACTGGACGACCATTTCGGCTCCTGACAACATCTCCATGGTTTGCCTCCCGGCTTATTGTTTTTAACGACAGCGGAATCCGATTTCCGCGCGCTCGCACAAGACGAAGCGCAATAGCTTCGCATTGAGATGAATAGACTGCATGCCGTTACCATAACTGCTCGCTTACGGGCAGGCAATTGGCGAGCGTCGGCGCTTGACCGGCATTAAAAGAATAAAAGAAAGATTCGCAGGTAAAACACGGTGAAAAACTTCGGCGATAAGAAAATATGATAGTCAATGCTCGGGGAAAATAACCAACAGCAGCAAATCATCCATTTTTTATCTGACCGCGTTGGTTACCGAACAATGCAAACAGAATAAAATTCTGCATTTAGTGATTTTTGTCACACAAAGCAGGAGCCGAAGCCCCCGTTTGTATTGCGACAGTTTAGCGCTGGCAGATACTCACCAGCAATTCTTCCATCCACTGATGGCCTTTATCGCGGCCTGCCGCTTCATGCCAGGAGAGATAGCAGGTACGGCTATTGACCTTCAACGGTAGAGGTAATATTTGCAAATCCAGCTTATCGGCGAACTCGCTGGCCAGCCAGCGCGGCGCGATAGCGACCATATTGGTTTGGGAAACAACGTTTAATACGCTAACCATTGCGTTGCCTTGATAGGCAATACGAGACTGTTTATCCGCAGTGTCATACCATGGCTGACTAAATGATGCGTAACGATCAAGAGCGACAACGGCGTGCTCCTCCTGATAAATATCATTTTCCATCAGCGGCCCGGAAATACGCGGATGCTTGCGACTTGCCACCAGTACCATTTCATCTTTAAATAAAGGTACGCAGGCAAACTCAGGACGACGAAACTCTTCATAACCAATAACGAATTCAATTTCCTGATAGCGTAATTGATGTTCCGTGTTTTGATTCAATGCCGATTTAAAGACCAAATGAATGTTGGGCGCAATCTCGCCAACTTTGTTGAAAATAACCGAAGTTAAAGCGTTATCCAGCGGGCTGCACACGCATAAATTAAAGACCCGTTCGCTGCTGAGCGGCTCAAAGCCCGAGCCCGGTAATTCGTTTTGCACCAGCTGCAGAGCCTGCCGTACGGAACCAAATAGCTGGAAAGCCCGCGCCGTAGGCTGGATGCCGCGCCCATAACGAACAAACAGCTCATCATTAAACATCACTTTCAGGCGCGAGACCGCATTGCTGACCGCCGGCTGGGACATTCCCAGAGAGTGCGCCGCACGGGTGATATTTTGCTCCTGCATTACCGCATCAAATACGGTTAACAGATTGAGGTCGACCATCCGCAGCTGGGGTTTTGTGTTTTCTACCTCAGAGGTCGACTTATATTCAGTACCTTCATTTAACATATTTAACTCCACTGTCACGCTAAATTCCCTTTGCCAAAGTGCAGTAATTAATTCTCAGAATATCATTTATCATGCATATGACATTTACAAAAGGGCAAAGATGAATTTTAGGAATATATCAAGGTTATGAGTGGCGACGAAAAGTCTGCATTTGAAAGTACCCGCGACCACTTAAACCATATTGTTTACTTGATAAAATCAAGTGTACCCATAAATATCAAAAATAAACAATAACAGCAGTGGTTAACTTTAACTTAAGCATTATTAAAATATCAGCTTAAGCCATCCTTAAACTTCACATTTTATTATCATTGATAATGAACCATCATATTCACAAACACATTCACAAAACAAATAAGTTTATAATTTTCATCAGGATATCATCCTGCGCGACAGCGATATCCATGAAGATTCAATTGAAAATAAAAATTATCAAATGGTGAAAATAACTCAACATGAAGTGATGTCCAAAAAAGGATCATCGGCCAAAAAGCGCGATCGTCAGCACAATTAGCTAATGCGCCTGTTAGGTAAAAAGACGTTTTCTACGCCCGGGGGTTGACATCAAAACCCATATCCAGTAACTCTAAAAGCATAACGATTTCATCTGGAGCATGACGCAATGATTCGCAGCATTCGCTTTCTCAGCCTACTACTACTAAACGCATCCATTTTGCGCGGTAGGCTGTTGGGCGACGTTCATCGTTAAGTCATCTTCCAGCAAGACTATAAAACCCGCGCCAATGCGCGGGTTTTTTTATGCTCGCTAGCAAGGCGCCAGGACACAGACCAAGGATCTAAACCATGAGCCAGCAAGTCATTATTTTCGATACAACCTTACGCGACGGTGAACAAGCGTTACAAGCCAGCCTGAGTGTGAAAGAGAAACTGCAGATTGCTATGGCCCTGGAGCGGATGGGCGTTGACGTGATGGAAGTCGGTTTTCCGGTTTCATCCCCGGGCGATTTTGAATCCGTGCAAACCATCGCACGCACCATCAAAAACAGCCGCGTTTGTGCGCTGGCCCGCTGCGTTGAGAAAGATATCGACGTTGCGGCGGAATCGCTGAAGGTCGCGGAAGCCTTCCGTATTCATACCTTTATCGCCACCTCACCGATGCACATCGCGACCAAGCTGCGCAGTAATCTGGATGAAGTGATTGAACGCGCCATCTATATGGTTAAGCGCGCCCGCAACTACACTGACGACGTTGAGTTTTCCTGTGAAGATGCTGGCCGTACGCCGATTGCCGATCTGGCCCGCGTCGTCGAAGCCGCGATAAATGCCGGCGCAACGACCATCAATATCCCTGATACCGTCGGCTACACCATGCCGTTCGAATTCGCCAATATCATAACCGGCCTGTACGAACACGTTCCCAATATCGATAAAGCCATTATCTCCGTCCATACCCATGACGATTTGGGTATCGCGGTGGGTAACGCCCTCGCCGCAGTCCATGCCGGCGCTCGCCAGGTTGAAGGCGCAATGAACGGCATCGGCGAGCGCGCGGGTAACTGCTCGCTGGAAGAAGTGATTATGGCGATTAAAGTGCGCAAAGACATTATGAATGTGCACACCCGCATTAATCACCAGGAAATCTGGCGTACCAGCCAGACCGTCAGCCAGATCTGTAATATGCCGATTCCTGCCAACAAAGCGATCGTCGGTACCGGTGCCTTCGCCCACTCTTCCGGTATTCACCAGGATGGCGTGCTGAAGAATCGCGAAAACTACGAAATCATGACGCCAGAATCTATCGGTCTGAACCAGGTACAGCTGAACCTGACTTCCCGCTCCGGCCGCGCGGCGGTGAAACACCGTATGGAAGAGATGGGCTATAAGGACAGCGACTACAACATGGATCACCTGTATGAAGCGTTCCTGAAGCTGGCGGATAAAAAGGGCCAGGTATTTGACTATGACCTGGAAGCGTTAGCCTTTATTAACAAACAGCAGGAAGAACCGGAGCATTTCCGTCTGGATTACTTCAGCGTGCAGTCCGGTTCCAGCGACATCGCAACCGCCTCCGTGAAGCTGGTCTGCGGCGAAGAAACCAAAGCTGAGGCCGCCAACGGCAACGGGCCGGTTGACGCCATCTACCAGGCGATTAACCGCATCACCGGCTATGAGGTTGAGCTGGTCAAATATGACCTGAACGCCAAGGGTCAGGGCAAGGATGCGCTGGGCCAGGTGGACATCGTGGCAAACTACAACGGCCGCCGCTTCCACGGCGTTGGCCTGGCGACGGACATCGTGGAATCCTCCGCGAAAGCGATGGTTCACGTCCTGAACAATATCTGGCGCGCCGCTGAAGTCGAAAAAGAATTGCAACGCAAAGCTCAGAATAAAGAGAACAATAAGGAAACCGTGTAATGTCGAAGAATTACCATATTGCTGTTTTACCAGGTGATGGTATTGGCCCGGAAGTCATGAACCAGGCAATGAAAGTACTGGAAGCCGTTCGCAACCGTTTTGATATGCGCATTACCACCAGCCAGCATGACGTTGGCGGTATCGCCATCGATCGTCAGGGCACTCCGCTGCCTCAGTCTACCGTTGAAGGCTGCGAGCAGGCTGACGCAATTCTGTTCGGCTCCGTTGGCGGACCGAAATGGGAGCATCTGCCGCCCGCTGAGCAGCCGGAGCGCGGTGCGCTGCTGCCCCTGCGGAAACACTTTAAATTATTCAGCAACCTGCGTCCGGCTAAGCTGTATCAGGGGCTGGAAGAGTTTTGCCCGCTGCGCGCCGATATCGCCGCCAACGGCTTCGACATTTTATGCGTGCGTGAACTGACCGGCGGCATTTACTTTGGCCAGCCGAAGGGTCGCGAAGGTAGCGGTCAGCATGAAAAAGCATTTGATACCGAGGTATACCACCGCTTCGAGATTGAGCGTATCGCGCACATTGCCTTCGAATCCGCCCGTAAACGTCGTCACAAAGTGACTTCTATTGATAAGGCTAACGTCCTGCAGTCCTCTATTTTATGGCGTGAAATCGTTAGTGAAATCAGTAAGCAGTATCCTGACGTTGAGCTGTCGCATATGTACATCGACAACGCCACCATGCAGCTGATTAAAGATCCGTCTCAGTTCGACGTTCTGCTGTGTTCCAACCTTTTCGGCGACATCCTTTCTGACGAATGCGCCATGATTACCGGTTCGATGGGCATGCTGCCGTCAGCCAGCCTCAACGAGCAAGGCTTTGGTTTATATGAACCAGCAGGTGGCTCCGCGCCGGATATCGCCGGCAAAAACATCGCTAACCCTATCGCGCAGATCCTCTCGCTGGCGCTGCTGCTGCGCTACAGCCTGGATGCCGACAACGCGGCCACTGCGATTGAGAACGCGATCAACCGCGCATTAGAAGAAGGCGTACGTACCGGCGATTTAGCGCGCGGTGCGGCGGCGGTCAGTACCGATGAAATGGGCGATATCATTGCCCGCTATGTCGCTGAAGGGGTGTAATCATGGCGAAGACGTTATACGAAAAATTGTTTGATGCTCACGTCGTTTATGAAGCGCAAAACGAAACCCCGCTGCTGTACATTGACCGTCATCTGGTTCACGAGGTGACCTCGCCGCAGGCGTTTGACGGCCTGCGCGCCCATAAACGTCCGGTACGCCAGCCGGGTAAAACCTTCGCCACGATGGATCACAACGTATCGACGCAAACTAAAGACATTAATGCCTCCGGCGAAATGGCGCGTATCCAGATGCAGGAGTTGATTAAAAACTGCAAAGAGTTCGGCGTTGAACTGTATGACCTGAATCACCCTTACCAGGGCATCGTGCACGTGATGGGGCCGGAACAGGGTGTGACCCTGCCGGGCATGACCATCGTCTGCGGCGACTCCCATACGGCAACCCATGGCGCATTCGGCGCGCTGGCATTCGGTATCGGCACCTCCGAAGTCGAGCACGTTCTGGCAACGCAGACGCTGAAGCAGGGCCGCGCCAAAACCATGAAGATTGAGGTCAAGGGTAAAGCAGCCCCGGGCATCACCGCCAAAGATATCGTTCTGGCGATTATCGGTAAAACCGGCAGCGCCGGCGGCACCGGTCATGTTGTCGAATTTTGCGGCGAAGCCATCCGTGATTTAAGCATGGAAGGCCGTATGACTCTGTGCAATATGGCAATCGAAATGGGCGCGAAAGCGGGCCTGGTGGCGCCAGACCAAACCACCTTCGATTACGTGAAAGGCCGTCTGCACGCGCCGAAGGGCCAGGATTTTGACGAAGCCGTCGCCTGGTGGAAGACCCTGACTACCGATGATGGCGCGACGTTTGACAGCGTTGTCACGCTGCAGGCGGAAGATATTGCTCCGCAGGTCACCTGGGGCACCAACCCAGGGCAAGTGATATCCGTCACCGACATCATCCCGGATCCGGCATCGTTCAACGACCCGGTAGAGCGCGCAAGCGCGGAAAAAGCGCTGGCCTATATGGGGCTGAAATCTGGCGTACCGTTAACCGAAGTAGCGATTGATAAAGTCTTTATCGGTTCCTGCACCAACTCGCGCATCGAAGACTTACGCGCGGCCGCCGAGATCGCTAAAGGCCGTAAAGTGGCGCCGGGCGTTCAGGCGCTGGTCGTTCCTGGTTCCGGCCCGGTGAAAGCGCAGGCCGAAGCGGAAGGTCTGGATAAAATCTTTATTGAAGCCGGTTTTGAGTGGCGTTTACCCGGCTGCTCTATGTGCCTGGCGATGAACAACGACCGCCTGAATCCGGGCGAGCGCTGCGCTTCCACCAGCAACCGTAACTTTGAAGGCCGTCAGGGCCGCGGCGGGCGCACCCATCTGGTTAGCCCG
The DNA here is from genome assembly GCF_040062315.1 of Klebsiella sp. GW_Kp181. Classification (NCBI taxonomy): domain Bacteria; kingdom Pseudomonadati; phylum Pseudomonadota; class Gammaproteobacteria; order Enterobacterales; family Enterobacteriaceae; genus Klebsiella; species Klebsiella sp. GW_Kp181. The sequence goes on along the minus strand of NZ_JBEAFR010000089.1, from coordinate 59,386 downwards.
GCCATGGCAGCCGCGGCGGCCGTTACCGGTCATTTCGCCGATATCCGTAGCTTGAAATAAGGAAACCCTCATGGCAGAGAAATTTATCAAACATACCGGCCTGGTGGTTCCGCTGGATGCCGCGAACGTCGATACTGATGCAATCATTCCAAAACAGTTTCTGCAGAAAGTCACGCGTACCGGTTTTGGCGCCCATCTGTTTAACGACTGGCGCTTCCTGGACGATAAAGGCGAACAGCCTAACCCGGAATTCGTGCTGAACTTTCCGGAGTATAAAGGCGCCTCTATCCTGCTGGCGCGAGAAAACTTCGGCTGCGGCTCCTCCCGCGAGCATGCGCCGTGGGCGCTGACCGATTACGGTTTTAAAGTCGTCATCGCGCCCAGCTTCGCCGATATCTTCTATGGCAACAGCTTTAACAATCAGCTGCTGCCGGTCACGCTGAGCGAAGAACAGGTTGATGAGCTCTTTAAGCTGGTCCAGTCTCAGCCCGGCATTAAGTTTGAAGTCGATCTGCAAGCCGAGGTCGTGAAAGCTGGCGATAAATCCTGGAGCTTTAAAATTGACGCTTTCCGCCGCCACTGCATGCTTAACGGCCTGGACAGCATCGGTCTGACCCTGCAGCACGAAGAGGCCATCTCGGCCTATGAGAAAAAACTGCCGGCTTTTATGAATTAAGGCGAACCGCCATTGCTATCTCAGCCCGGACGAACATCCGGGCTTTTTTCTGCCGATGAAAATGAGATCTAGCGCACATATATAATATCCAGACTGATTTGATAGATAGAAAAATTTGCCGATAAAAAAATAAATCATTATCAATTGGGCATCTATTCAATCATTCACCTATTTTTTTTGTGTCATTCCACAAGTACAAGTAAAAATTCGATTGAAATATTTAAGATAAAAACATGAATATGTGAATTGAATGTTAATCCCATAGAGTCCCCCTATAGCTCCACGCAAAAAAAAGCATTATTTTTCTATTGGACGCCTCGTTATCTTTCCCCACAGAGAAATATTAACTTTGGACCGGCCAGGATCGCCCAATAGCGGCCATCAGGCATCCAGTGGAGAGAGCATATGAGCCACTACCCCCATCTTTTTTCCCCGTTGACCATTAACGGGATGACAATAAAAAACCGCATCATTATGCCGCCAATGGGGACCAACCTGGCGAGCCTGAACGGTGAAGTCACTCAGGAACAGATTGACTACTATGAGCTACGCGCGCGGGGCGGCACAGGCCTCATCACTATCGAGAATATTTGTATCGATTTTCCATTCGCTTCTAATGGCACAACCCAGCTGCGTATCGATAACGATCAGTATATTCCGCGCCTGTTCAAATTAACCGAAACCTTACATAAACACGGCGCCTGCGTCGGTATTCAATTAAACCACGCTGGCGCATCGGCCTATGCATATCGCCTGAACGGCGAAATGCCGCTTTCCTCTTCCAGCACGCCGTCCAAAAAGAACGGTAATATTCCCCGTCCGATGACGCACGACGAGATATATCATGCCGTCGATAAGTTTGGTGATGCTGCGGAGCGCGTTCGCCGCGCTGGTTTCGACTGTGTGGAAATTCACGCCGGCCACTCTTATTTAATTAGTCAGTTTTTATCACCGCTGTTTAATAAGCGTACCGATGAATTTGGCGGCAGCGTAGAGAATCGCGCCAGAATATTAACCTTAATCGTCGATAAGGTACGCGCCTGCGTAGGTCCGCGTTTCCCGGTCAGCCTGCGTATTAGCGCCGATGACTTCCTGGAGGGCGGGAATACGCTCGAAGATTCCTTGCGGATCCTCGAATTGTGCCAGGAGAAAGTCGATATTATCAACGTCTCCGCCGCGCAAAACGACAACCTGAATTTCCAGATTGACCAGATGTCTCTGGAAGATGGCTGGAAGCGCTATCTCTCCCGTGCGGTACGCGACAAATTCCACAAGCCAACGGTAATTGCCGGCAATATCCGTACCCCGAAAGTCGCTGAAGATATTATCGCCAGCGGCGATGCTGACCTGATAGCCATTGGCCGCGGACTGATCGCCGAGCCGGAGTGGGTACAAAAAGTGCAGAGCGGTAACGAGCGTTTGATGCGGAAATGCATCTCCTGCAACATCGGCTGCGCGGATCACCGCATCGCCCGCTCCCGCCCTCTGCGCTGCTCGATTAACCCGGATATTATCCACGGCGATGCCTATAAACAGCAGCGCGTTATCCGCGATACCAACGTCGTGGTTATCGGCGCGGGTACGGCGGGAATGGAAGCGGCCTGCACCGCGGCGGAAGTCGGCTGCCATACCTGGCTGCTGGAAGAGAAGCACAGCATCGGCGGACTGGCCAGCGAGATCTCCCTGCTGCCGGAGAAAAAGCGTATCGCCGATTTTCCGCAGTTTATGAAAAACCGTATCGCCTCGCTCGATAACCTGATGCTGCAGGTCGGCAAGCGCGCCACCGTGGCATCCGTTTCCGCTCTTCGCCCGGATTTAATCGTCAACGCAACCGGTTCAGTTCCTCTGCTGCCGCCAATTGAAGGACTGCGCGAGAACATCGATGTCGAAGGCGGAAACGTCTTCTCCATCACCAACATGATTCATCATCTGGACCAGTTTGCCGATGCTACAGGTAAACGCATCGCTGTCGTCGGCGCAGGCGCCGTAGGTCTGGATGTTATTGAATACTTCTCCGCGCGCGGCGCCAGCGCCGTGCTTATCGAGATGCAGGACGCGCCGGGACGCGACCTGGACATCATTACTAAAAATGCCATGTTGACCATGCTCGATGAACATCACGTGGAACAGCACATGCGTACGCAGCTGGTTGCCGTCACCCCAACGCATTTCACCGTTAAAAATGCGGATGGCACCTTTGACATTCCTTTTGATTACGGCTTCGTCTGCCTGGGAATGCGCGCCAATACCGCCGGTCTCACTGAGATTGAACAATGGGCCAGAGCCAATAACGTAAAAATAATGAACATCGGCGACAGCCTGATGGCCCGGCGAATCATTGATGGCGTGCGCGAAGGGCGCAACGTGCTGGACACCCTTGAAGATATGGGCGCTCTCGGCAACCGCGAATCGACAAAAATTCCATTTCTAACATATTGAGGACTTTATCATGGCAGAACGTATTACTGGACACACCGAGCTGATTGGCCTGATTGCGACCCCGATTCGTCACAGCATGTCGCCGACTATGCATAACGAAGCCTTTGCCCATCTGGGACTGGACTACGTTTATCTGGCGTTCGAAGTAGGTAATGAAGAGCTGAAAGATGTCGTACAGGGTTTTCGTGCATTAAAACTGCGCGGCTGTAACGTCTCCATGCCGAACAAAACGGAGATTTGCCAGTATCTGGACAAACTCTCGCCGGCGGCAGAACTGGTTGGCGCGGTGAATACCGTGGTGAACGACAATGGCGTCCTGACCGGCCATATCACCGATGGCACCGGATATATGCGCGCGCTCAAAGAAGAAGGCATTGATATCATCGGCAAAAAAATGACCGTTCTGGGCGCTGGCGGTGCGGCAACCGCGCTCTGCGTTCAGGCCGCGCTTGATGGCGTCAAAGCGATCTCCATCTTCAACCGCAAAGATAAATTCTTCGCCAACGCAGAACAGACCGTTGCCAAAATCCGTAATAACACCAACTGCGAGATCCACCTGTTCGATCTGGACGATCATGACAAACTGCGCGCGGAAATCGACAGCAGCGTCATTCTGACCAACGCCACCGGCGTGGGGATGAAACCGTTTGAAGGCCAGATGCTGCTGCCTGACGACAGCTTCCTGCGCCCGGACCTGATCGTTTCTGACGTGGTCTACAACCCGCGCAAAACTTATCTGCTGGAAGTGGCTGAGAAAAAAGGCTGCCGCACCATCAACGGTCTGGGGATGATGCTCTGGCAAGGCGCGCGCGCTTTTGAAATCTGGACAGGCAAAGAAATGCCGGTTGAACACGTCAAAAATATCCTGTTCTAAGGATGGGCGCGATGAAAAATCAATATGTCCCAACGGCAGCTGGGCTATATCTTAACTATCTGATCCACGGTATGGGGGTTTTGTTAATTACCCTCAATATGGCGAATCTGCAGGAACAATGGGGAACCGACGCTGCCGGCGTCTCCATCGTTATCTCGTCGCTCGGGATCGGTAAGCTCGCCACGATCGTGACAGGATTCCTGTCCGACCGTTTTGGTCGTAAACCCTTTATCTATCTCGGCATAGCCAGTTATGTGGTGTTCTTCCTCGGTATTCTGCTGACGAAAAACATCTATCTGGCCTACTGCTGCGGCATTATGGCGGGCCTGGCGAACAGCTTCCTCGACTCCGGTACCTATCCGGCGCTGATGGAGTCTTTCCCTAACTCCGCCAGCCGGGCTAATGTGTTGATCAAAGCCTTTGTCTCTGCCGGGCAGTTCCTGCTGCCGTTTATTATCGGTGCGCTGATATGGGCGAATATGTGGTACGGGTGGTCGTTTATCATCGCTGCAGCATTAATGATCCTGAGCGCGGTCTACCTGATAAAAATGCCTTTCCCGGATCATCGGGCGAAAAAGGAAACCGCAGAGAAATCAGTGACTGCCGCCGCCGCTCCGCAGGCGGACTCCGGCAAACTGGATATGGTCATCTTTACCCTGTACGGTTATATCGGTATGGCGACTTTTTATCTGGTAAGCCAGTGGTTAGCGCAGTACGGCGAGTTCGTTGCCGGCATCCCTCACGAGTCGGCTATTAAACTCTTGAGCGTCTATACTGCCGGTTCACTGACCTGCGTATTCGTCACTGCGGCTTTTGTTAAAGAGGTATTCAGCTCAGCCGTCGCTATGATCATCTACACTTTCCTGTCGATGATTTCACTGCTGATCGTTTGCCTGTTCCCGACGCCAATGATTGTGACCGGCTTTGCCTTTATCATCGGCTTTGCCGCCGCTGGCGGCGTGCTGCAGATAGGCGCGACCATCATGGCCATGAGCTTTCCGAACGGGAAAGGCAAAGCCACCGGGATCTTTTATACCGCAGGAAGTCTGGCCAGCTTTACGATCCCGTTGATTACGGCAAAACTGTCGAAGATTGGTATCGCCAGCATTATGTGGTTCGATCTTCTGATCGCTATCGTCGGCTTTGTGATCGCCCTGTACATCGGTTATCGTCAGCTTCAGGTTCGCGCCGCTGCAAAAACATCCCGCGTTGCAGCAACCGCCTGATGGTCAATGACAAAAAGAATAATGGATACCAACATGACTAAAGCAGTAACAGTAAAAAACATCACCTTCCAGGAAGGGGAAACCTTAATCTGCGTACCGCTGATCGGCAAAACGCTTGCCGAGCTGCAGACTAACGCACGCGCGCTGGCTACCGCCGGAGCCGATATTATCGAATGGCGCGTCGATCACTTCACCCAGGTCAGAGAAACTGAGCAGGTTCTGCTGGCGCTGGGCGAAATTCGCCAGCTGCTGAAAGAGATTCCTCTGCTGTTTACCTTCCGCAGCAAAAAAGAGGGTGGCGAAACGGAAATCAGCGACGAAGCCTATTTTGAGCTGAATCGCCAGGCGGCCGTTAGCGGTCTGACCGACGTGATTGATATCGAGCTGTTCAACGACGAAGCGCAAATTCGCTCGCTGGTGAGCGATGCCCACGCTGCGGGCGTTAAAGTTATCATGAGCAATCACGATTTTCATAAAACGCCAGCTCAGGAAGATATCATCTACCGTCTGCGTCGCATGCAGGATCTTGGCGCTGACCTGCCGAAGATCGCGGTTATGCCACAGTCGCCGCAAGATGTTCTGACCCTGCTTTCGGCAACGCTGACGATGAAAGAGAAGTATGCCACTCGCCCATTAATCACGATGTCGATGGGTAAATCCGGCGGCGTGAGCCGGGTAACCGGCCGTTTGTTCGGTTCAGCAATGACCTTTGGCACCGTCGGTCAGGCTTCTGCGCCAGGGCAAATCGCCATTACCCAGCTGCGTGAACTGATGGATATTCTTTCCTGATGAAACCATCGCCCGGAGGTCACCCTCCGGGCATCTTGTTATCTGATTTTTTGGCTGTCATTAATAATGACATCTTTAAATGACTGAATGGCCGGGGAAAGTACCCGCTCCTTCATAGTCGCCAGATAGATATAACGCGGAGGAATGGCATTTTTGATCGTCAGGATATGCACGTTGTAATACGACAGCGCGGAAATTCTCGGCATAATCGCAATACCGTAATCAATACTAACCAGCCCCGCCATCGCCGTATCCTCATCAACGTAGCAGGCAATATCCGGAACCAGTTTTTGCTGCATAAACACGTTATCAATAAAAGGTCGCAGACCGCTATTTTCTGAAAAATAGATATAGGGGTAGTGGATCGTCTCCACCAAGTCGACTTCATTTTCATAAAGCCTGGCCAGAGGATGATCTTTTGCCGTCACTACGACCAGTTCTTGTTGAATAATAGGAATAAAGTCAATATCCGGTTCATCCGCAATATAGGAACAAATAGCCAGATCGCTTTTTCCGGCTTTCAGTTCCTGGAGAAGGGTTAACGAGGTTCCCTGAGTAAAAGAAAATGTCACATTGTGACGAGATGGTGACAGCGAATATTTGTTAATTAACTGCGGAACAACATATTCGCCCATGGTATAAATAAATGCAATGCGAATATTTTCTTTGTTCTCAGCGCTATTTTTTTGCAACGTCATACGGCCATTTTCTAACGAGGCCAGCGCATCTTCCACGTAGGGCAGAAAGCGCCTACCATTCTGCGTAATCTTGACATTGCGCCCTTTCCTGGCAAATAGCGCCACTCCCAGCTCTTTCTCCAGTTCAGATATGGCATGGCTGAGGGACGGTTGGGTGATAAAAAGGCTGGAGGCAGCTTCAGTGTAATGCTCAGTTTCTGCCAGTCGCTTAAAATAATAAAGTTGCTTTAGGTTCATTATTTTTGCTCGTATAATATAAAAATAAAACTAATGTGCTTAATATACCATACAAGCTATCTATGATGAGCCGGAAAGGAGAAATATCGGAGTCATATCAAATATTGTTTTACCATTTCGTTCCAGGGGTAACAAGGCATGACCAATCATCGATAGAGTCAATACTTAAGCAGAGTATTTCTGCATGCATAAATACATGCAAAAATATTTTAAACTTTAAAGGAACTCTCTATGAGGACACTCAATGCTCAGGAACGGCCGATTTTGCCGTCGGCCACGCAAAAGCGAACTAAAACACGAATTGTAATTTTAATGTTACTATCGATCGGGACGATGATAAATTATCTCGATCGTACTATTTTAGGTATTGTTGCACCTAAGTTAACGAGCGAAATCCATATCGACCCGGCGATGATGGGTATCGTTTTTTCCGCTTTCGCCTGGACCTACGCGCTGGCACAAATTCCCGGGGGAATGTTTTTAGATCGCTTCGGTAATAAATTAACTTACGCGCTTTCTATTTTCTTCTGGTCAACTTTTACCCTATTACAAAGCTTTTCCGTAGGCTTAAAATCATTGCTGCTGCTGCGATTAGGTTTAGGCATCAGCGAAGCCCCCTGCTTTCCGGTGAATAGTCGGGTCGTGAGTAAATGGTTTCCCCAGCATGAACGCGCTCGGGCAACGGCGACTTACACCGTCGGTGAATATATTGGACTGGCCGCATTCTCTCCGCTACTTTTTTTAATTCTGGAGCATCATGGCTGGAGAACGCTATTTTTCCTGACCGGCGGCCTGGGCATTGCATTCACTTTTGTGTGGTGGAAATTTTATCATGAACCGCATCAATCAAAGACTGCAAATAAAGCAGAGCTGGAATATATCGGCGTAGAAAATACGGCTAGCGCCGATGAAAATATCCCGTTTAACTGGCCCGATGCCAAACGCCTGCTGTGCTGCCGACAGATTATCGGCGCCAGCCTGGGGCAGTTTGCCGGTAACACCACGCTGGTTTTCTTCCTGACCTGGTTCCCCACTTATCTGGCTAACGAACGCCATTTACCGTGGCTTCACGTGGGTTTCTTCGCCTCCTGGCCATTCCTGGCCGCGGCTATCGGTATCTTTTTCGGCGGTTGGGTATCCGATAAAATCTTAAAGAAAACCCGTTCTGTAAATATTAGCAGAAAGCTACCCATTATTTCCGGACTGCTGCTTTCGAGCTGCATCATCATTGCTAACTGGGTCGAGAGTAACACCGCTGTTATTATTATTATGTCGATCGCTTTTTTTGGTCAGGGCATGGTTGGACTCGGCTGGACGCTTATTTCAGACATTGCGCCTAAAAACATGGGCGGACTCACCGGGGGGATCTTCAACTTCTGTGCAAATATGGCGTCAATTATTACCCCGTTAATTATCGGGGTCATCATATCCATGACCGGTAATTTTTTCTACGCACTGATTTATATCGGTTTAACCGCGCTGATTGGCGTTATCGCTTATATTTTTATTATCGGCGATATAAAAAGGATCGTGTTGAAATAACCCGCCCGGGACGCTGCCCCGGTAGCCAGCCGGGGCGGTAACGACAATCAGATATCTTTCACCCGGCTGGTCATAAATAGCGTCACCAGCGAGATAGCGGCAATTGTCCAGTAGACGCTGGCGTGCCCATAGCTTTGCGACAGTGCGCCCTGAATCACCCCGGCCAGAATCACCCCGGTAGAGATACTGTTGGTAAACAGCGTCGTCGCGGCGCCCGCCCGTCCGGGCATCAGATCCTGAAACCACAGCATGCCAATGCCGGCAACAATGCCGATAAACACGGCATTAAACAGCTGTAACACCAGCAGCGCCACGCGGTCGTGAAACAGAATCAGACCAATATAAAACAGCACGCCCGCCGCCACCGCAGTCACCATCATCTTGCGTTTCCCCCAGCGCTTAACGTAGTAGCCCGCCAGGATCATCGCCGGGATCTCCAGCCCGGCGGCGGTGCCCATCAGAATCCCCGCGAGGCTATCGGGAAGGCCAAGATCGCTACTGATCCACAAAGGCATATCAATGATATACATGGTGTTGCAGGTCCACATCAGCGTCGAGGCAATAAACAGCATGCGTACGTTTTTATCGTGCCATCCTCCGGCCTGTACCAGAACTTCAGCGCCTTCCGAGGGTTGTTCAACGCGGGCGACCGAGGGCAGCTTGAAAGCAATCAGCGCCAGGCTAATAACAAAGATCCCGGCAGCAATCGAAAACATGGTGGTGAAGCCGTAGTTCAGCGCCAGCATAAAGGCCAGCGGCGGGCCAATAACCCATGCCAGCGAGAGCTGCGCACGCATTATCGAACTGAACATCACCACTTCACGCGCCGAGCTATCAGCATATTCCCGCGCGAGGGCAAAAAGCTGCGGCATCGCGGCATTCGCCACGGAGGCCAGCATAACCCCGCAGGTAATCAGCGTCAGATAGTGACGATTAAAAGCAAACAGCAGCGCGTTTCCCACCGCCATCAGGCAGCAAAACATAATCAGCCGTCGGCGATCGCCCCGACTATCGGAGCGCTTAGCCAGCGCCAGGCTGACCAGTATGCCGGCAATGGCGTTAACCGTATAGAATAGCCCTACCCAGAAAGGCTGCGCGCCCACTTCGCGGCTGAGAAATAAGCTGAGCGTCGGCGCCTGCAGCGCGCCTGCGATTCCCATCATGAAAGCGACAAGCATAAAAGCGGCGTAAACGCCGTTAAGACGTCGACCCATCGTCATTAACCACAGCATGAAATATCCTTAAGCACGCGAAGAAAACGAAAAAAGCCAGCAGAAGTTTTCTGCTGGCGGGTGATTCTATACTCTATGGATTTCGAGTTGCGGGCAGGCGGCCAGAACGTAAGTCCCTGGGAACATAGATAACTATGTGACCCGGGCGAGCGGGCGCAGCCAACGCACCTGCAGCTTGAAAGACGACGAGTATAACACCAATACTCAGTCACACATGATGTCTGCAAGTCAATGATCAGAGGCCTGCGACGTAACTCCCCACTGCATCAGTTCGCCGAGAATTTCCTGCTGTCTTCCTGCCATCAGGCGGGCCAGCCAGGACGCATCCTGCGTCGCAGAAAAGTAGCGTTGGTAGAACTGTTTAATGGTTGACCCCATCATATTCACCTCCTCGCTTCATCGACGTTGATTATTGACTTAATATAGGAAGTAATAAATTGCTGAGTTTTTATCAGGAGTTCCCCTTTTATGTCTTCCGGTCGTTTACAACAGCAGTTCATCCGCCTGTGGCAGTGCTGCGACGGCAAGTCGCAGGAGACAACGCTGAATGAACTGGCAGAGATGCTAAGCTGCTCGCGTCGTCATATGCGTACCTTACTCAACATGATGGAGGCGCGCGGCTGGCTGACCTGGGAGGCGGAGGCCGGACGCGGCAAGCGTTCCCGGCTCGCTTTTCTCTATACCGGTCTCGCGCTGCAGCAGCAGAGGGCGGAAGATCTGCTGGAGCAGGACAGAATCGATCAGCTGGTGCAGCTGGTTGGCGATAAAGCCGCCGTCCGCCAAATGCTGGTTTCCCATTTAGGCCGCAGCTTTCGCCAGGGTCGGCATATCCTGCGCGTGCTCTACTACCGGCCGATGAAAAATCTGCTGCCCGGCAGCGCGCTGCGCCGCTCGGAAACCCATATTGCCCGGCAGATTTTTAGCGCCCTGACGCGAGTAAATGAGGAAAATGGGGAACTGGAAGCCGATATTGCTCACCATTGGCAGCAGATCGCGCCGACCCACTGGCGTTTTTTTCTGCGTCCAGGCATTCATTTTCACCATGGGCGTGAGCTGGAGATGGAGGATGTCATCACCTCCCTGCAGCGCAGTAACGCGCTGCCGCTCTTCTCTCACATCGAGCGTATCGACTCCCCCACCGCCTGGACTCTCGACATTCATCTCAGCCAACCCGACCGCTGGCTACCGTGGTTGTTAAGCCAGGTACCGGCCATGATCCTTCCGCATGAGTGGCGAACGATGGAGAATTTCTCCAGCATCCCCGTGGGGACAGGGCCTTACTCGGTTGTGCGTAATAATCAGAACCAGCTCAAAATTCACGCCTTCGATGACTATTTCGGCTACCGGGCGCTGATCGATGAAGTGAACGTCTGGGTTCTGCCGGAAATCAGCGAAGAGCCCAACGGTGGGTTAACGTTACAGGGCACCACGCAAAGCGAAAAGGCGGTGGAAAGCCGTCTGGAAGAGGGGTGTTATTACCTGCTGTTCGATGCCCGTAGCCCGCTCGGCGCGAACAGCGCGGTACGCCAGTGGCTAAGCTATGTATTCCAGCCCGCTAATCTGCTCTATCACGCGGGCGAGCACTATCAGGGCAACTGGTTCCCGGCATATGGCCTGCTGCCCCGCTGGCATCATGCGCGCAGCCACGCCTGTGAAAAACCACCCGGTCTTGAAACGGTCAGGCTGACCTACTACCAGGACCACGTCGAGCATCGCGTGATGGGCGGGATCATGGCGACGCTGCTGGCCGAGCATCAGGTTAAGCTGGAGATCCAGGAACTGGAGTATCAGGAGTGGCACCGCGGTGAGGTGGTCAGCGACGTATGGCTCAACAGCGCCAACTTTACGCTGCCGATCGATTTCTCCCTGTTTGCCTGGCTGTATGAAGTTCCCCTGATTCGCAATTGTATCCCCATCGACTGGGAGCAGGACGCCGCTCGCTGGCGCGCGGGTGAGCTGAATCCGGCGACCTGGAGCCAGCAGCTGTTGGCCAATCAAACCGTGGTGCCGCTCATTCACCACTGGCTGATGATCCAGGGGCAGCGCAGTATGCGCGGCGTACGCATGAACACGCTCGGCTGGTTTGACTTTAAATCCGCGTGGTTCGCGCCGCCGGAGCCGTAATGCTTTCAGTCCGCTGACAAAATCATTACACTAACTGCCGTTCTCAACGGGGTGCTAATAAACATACGCAATCTCATTCAAGTTGCTTCAACGCGCGGTTAGCGCGGAAGCAACCCGAAGATAAAGCGTATGGGCTGAGAAAATACCCGTCGAACCTGATCCGGATAACGCCGGCGAAGGGATTTGAGGCCCTCTCAAAATCCTTTGCCACCCCTTTTTCTGAGGTGCAAAGTGTTGAAAAAATTACTCCCCCTGCTGGCGCTGGCCGCCGCGCCCGTTTTTGCCAAACCGCTGCTCACCGTTTATACCTACGACTCATTCTCCGCCGACTGGGGCCCTGGCCCGGCGGTTAAAAAAGCCTTTGAAGCCGACTGCGGCTGCGAGCTGAAGTTCGTGGCGCTGGAAGATGGCGTCTCGCTGCTCAATCGTCTGCGGATGGAAGGCAAAAACAGCAAAGCCGACGTAGTGCTGGGACTGGATAACAACCTGCTGGAAGCGGCTTCGCAAAGTAAGCTGTTCGCCAAAAGCGGCGTCCCTGCCAGCGCGGTGAACGTACCCGGCGGCTGGAACAACGACACCTTCGTCCCGTTCGATTACGGCTATTTCGCCTTTGTTTACGATAAAAACAAGCTGAAAAATCCGCCCAGGAGCCTGAAAGAGCTGGTTGAGGGCGAGCAAAAATGGCGGGTGATTTATGAAGATCCGCGTACCAGCACGCCGGGTCTGGGCCTGCTGCTGTGGATGCAAAAAGTCTACGGCGATAAAGCGCCGGAAGCCTGGCAGAAGCTGGCGGCGAAAACCGTCACCGTCACCAAAGGCTGGAGCGAAGCCTACGGCCTGTTCCTGAAAGGCGAAAGCGATCTGGTGCTGAGCTACACCACCTCCCCGGCTTACCACATTATCGAAGAGAAGAAGGATAACTACGCCGCGGCAAACTTCGCTGAAGGACACTATTTGCAGGTCGAAGTCGCCGCCCGCACCGCGGCCAGCAAGCAGCCGGAACTGGCGGAAAAATTCCTCAAATTTATGGTATCGCCGGGCTTCCAGAATGCGATCCCCACCGGCAACTGGATGTATCCGGTCACTCAGGTTGCGCTTCCGGCAGGCTTTGACGCGCTGATGAAACCGCAGACGACCCTCGAATTTACACCGCAACAGGTGGCCGCCGAACGTCAGAACTGGATTAGCGCATGGCAACGCGCCGTCAGCCGCTAGCTTTCGGCTGGCTCCTGCCGGGACTCACGGCGGCCATCGTTCTGGTCGTCGTGGCGCTGGCCGCCTTTCTGGCGCTATGGTTCAGCGCCCCGGAGACCACCTGGAAAGCGCTTATCAGCGACGGCTATCTCTGGCACGTGGTGCGTTTCTCCTTCTGGCAGGCCTTCCTTTCCGCGCTTTTTTCGGTGCTACCGGCGATATTCCTCGCCCGCGCTCTGTACCGGCGACGTTTCCCCGGGCGCACGCTGCTGCTGCGCCTTTGCGCCATGACCTTAATCCTGCCGGTACTGGTGGCGGTCTTCGGTATTCTGAGCGTCTACGGTCGTCAGGGATGGCTGGCTGAATTATGCAACGCGTTCGGCTGGCAGTGGGAATTCTCGCCCTACGGGCTACAGGGGATCCTGCTGGCGCACGTGTTCTTTAATATGCCGATGGCTACGCGCCTGCTGCTGCAGACGCTGGAAAATATCCCCGGCGAGCAGCGGCAAATCGCCGCCCAGCTCGGCATGCGCGGCTACGTCTTTTTCCGGCTGGTTGAATGGCCGTGGCTGCGTCGGCAAATCCCGCCGGTTGCGGCGCTGATCTTTATGCTCTGTTTCGCCAGCTTTGCGACCGTGCTGTCGCTGGGCGGAGGCCCGCGGGCCACGACGATCGAGCTGGCGATTTACCAGGCTCTCAATTTCGACTACGACCCGGCGCGCGCGGCGATGCTGGCGCTCATCCAGATGATCTGCTGTCTCGGACTGGTGTTGCTTAGCCAGCGCCTGAGTAAAGCGCTCGCCATCGGGGCCAGTCATATCCGCGGCTGGCGCGATCCCGACGACCGGCTATATAGCCGGCTGTGCGACACGGCGCTGATCGGCGCTGCGCTTTTACTGCTGCTACCGCCGCTGCTGGCGGTGATAGGCGACGGGCTGAACAGCAATCTGTTTAGCGTGCTACAGCAGCCCGCGCTTTGGCAGGCGCTGTGGACATCGCTGCGTATCGCCCTTGCCGCCGGACTCTTAAGCGTCATCCTGACCATGATGCTGCTGTGGAGCAGCCGTGAGCTCCGCGCCCGCCGTCGCCCTCTCGCCGGTCAGGCGCTTGAGCTGAGCGGCATGCTGATCCTCGCCATGCCGGGCATCGTGCTGGCCACCGGTTTCTTCCTGCTGCTCAATAATAGCGTGGGCCTGCCGGAATCCGCCGACGCCATCGTCATTTTCACCAATGCGCTGATGGCGATCCCCTACGCGCTTAAGGTGCTGGAAAACCCGATGCGCGATATCGGCGCCCGCTACGGTACCCTCTGCGAGTCGCTGAGGATGCACGGCTTTACCCGCCTCCGGGTGGTCGAGCTTCGCGCTTTAAAACGGCCGCTGGCCCAGGCGCTGGCCTTCGCCTGTGTGCTGTCGATTGGCGATTTCGGCGTCGTAGCGCTGTTCGGCAACGAAGATTTTCGTACTCTGCCCTTTTATCTGTATCAGCAAATTGGCTCTTATCGCAGCCAGGACGGCGCCGTCACCGCCCTCCTGCTTCTGCTGCTGTGCTTTTTACTCTTTAGCGTGATTGAAAAACTTCCGGGACGCGATGCTAAAACTGAATGATGTGACCTGGCTTTATCAGCATCTGCCGATGCGTTTCACGCTTGCCGTCGAACGCGGTGAGCGCATTGCGGTTCTTGGCCCCAGCGGCGCCGGGAAAAGTACGCTGCTGAACCTGATTGCCGGTTTTCTGCCGCCTGCCAGCGGCAGTATCGAGATCGATGGTCAGCCCCATACCTACACGCCGCCCGCGCGTCGCCCGGTATCGATGCTGTTTCAGGAAAATAATCTGTTTAACCATCTCACCATCCGCCAGAACATTGCTCTGGGAATGCATCCGGGGCTCAAGCTGAACGCGACGCAGATCGCCCGCCTGCAGGCCATTGCCGGGCAGATGGGAATCGACGCCTTGTTAGAGCGGCTGCCGGGCGAGCTTTCCGGCGGCCAGCGTCAGCGTGCGGCGCTGGCGCGCTGTCTGGTACGCCAGCAGCCGGTACTGCTGCTGGATGAGCCCTTCTCCGCGCTCGATCCCGCGCTGCGTCAGGAGATGCTGACCCTGGTTGCCGACATCTGCCGGCAACAGCAGCTGACGCTGTTAATGGTCTCGCACAGCGTGGAAGATGCTGCGCGTATCGCGCCGCGGTCGGTGGTCGTGGCTGAGGGACGGATTGCCTGGGATGGCGAGACCGCCGCGCTGCTCAACGGCAGCAGCAGCGCCTCGGCGCTACTGGGAATTAGCGCAAAATAACCTTATGCAGGATGTCGAGATAGACCGGCATCAGCGGATGACGGAAGGCGAGCACCAGGGCCGCGACGGCGGCGCATACCATCAGCGGCGCGATCCACAGCAGGCGCGAACGCGGCAGAAAGCGGGTGAGACGATCGCCGGCGCTTTTGGCGCTGCGCCACAATCGCCAGCACAGCCACGCCGCCAGCCACGCCAGCAGCGCCGCCCCCAGCAGCAGCCACTTAAAGCTGGCGCTATTCTCATCGGCCGGAATATCAATTGCCGCCCCGGCTAGTATCCCCGGTAAGAAGTAGAGCGGCGGCCATAGCAGGCAGCCAATGATATTCGGTGGAATGAATTTCGCGACCGGCAGATCCAGCATCCCGGCGACCATCGGCACCAGCGGGCGCGTTGGCCCGACAAAGCGGCCAATCAAAATGGTAAACATGCTGTGCTGATGCAGCGCATGTTCGGTTTTATCCAGCAGCGCTTTGTTTTTCTTTAAAAAAGACCAGCGATGCAGCGGCTTTTTAAACCGCCAGCCAAGCCAGAATGAGATCCAGTCGCCGAGCAAACAGCCGATAATCCCCGCCAGCCACGCCTGCCAGAAGTTAACCTCTCCGCTGCCGATCAGCGCCCCCAATCCGGCCATCATCACCGTTCCCGGTAAGATAAGCCCCACCAGCGCCAGCGACTCGAGGAAGGCGACCAGCAGAACGGCTATCAGGGAATAGACCGTCGATTGAGTAATAAAGTGTTCCAGCAATGCTTGCATAATGTACCCGGATTAAAAACGAAGCACGGATTCTCCGGAGCCGTTCATACTTCGTCAAGCCATCATTTGTTTGTATAGTTTACTGGCTGTGTTAAAAATCCGGGCCATCATTTCACTTTCTTTACTTTTTATTCACACCCAGCGCGAAACTCGCTCGGGCTGGCGCCGGTGCATTTCTTAAACACGCGCGAAAAGTAGAGCTGGTCCTCAAAACCGACGTTACGGCCAACGGTAGCGATCGGCATCCGCGTCGTGCTCAGCAGCAGCTTGGCCTGGCTAATGCGCTGATCCTCCCGCCACCCCAGTACGCTGATCCCTAACTGCTGGCGGAACAGATGCGACAGGCGCGACGGCGACAGGCACACGTGCTGGGCGACGCTGGCAATGTCGAAATGGCTGTCCGCCAGATGATCGCTGATGTACTGGCAGGCATCGCGCACCCGGTTATCCAGCGGCGGATGCAGCGATTCATTGATGGCCTCCATACGGCGCAGCAGCAGTTGCTCCATAAGATTGATCGCCAGCAGCTCGGAATAACGCCCCGCGCCCTGCCCGGCCTCCACAATCTGCCCGAACAGCTCGCCAAAGCGCGCCTGCCACTGCTCATCCGGGCGGAAAAAGCCGGTCTGGGCAAAAATCGTTGGCCAGTTAAGCCATTCATGCCAGTAGGCGCGCGGCCGGAAATAGACCCACTGGTGATACCACTCGCGGGCATCGGGATGGCGGCCGTAGTGGTGTATCTCTCCCGGCGGAAACAGCAGCATATCGCCGGGGCGGCAGATAAACTGCTCCCCGTGGTTATTGATCACCCCTTCGCCGCGGATCGTCAGATTAAGGATATAGCCCTTCATGCCCAGCGGACGGTCAATAAAGAAATCCAGATAGCCGTCGGCCTCAATCGGCGTCAGGCCCGTCACCAGATGGGCATTAAAAGAGTAACCCGGCAACAAAGGATCGTTTTGCGTTTCGGCCATAAACTCTGCTCTCCCGGAGACATTAAGGACACCAATTGTCCATACCTTGTATTTTATCCTCAGGCTGAAGACCCGTACTGCGACGCGCGTTAGAAATCGGATTAAAACCCGCCTCATCTCGGCAAAAACTGAGCACGGCGCACAATTCAGGCACTTTTGGCGCATAACTGAAGTGTCTATAAAGACGGCAGGAAAGTCCACATTGAATATTTGCACGGCGTCACACTTTGCAGCTTCACAGCAATATAGTCCATAAGATTAGCGAATACGGCCTGACGGTTTTCAGCCCAGATATCTACTGTTGCACCATGAATGATTTTTAGCATGGAGTAACAGTATGGCAATTGCGATTGGCCTCGATTTTGGCAGTGATTCAGTACGCGCCCTGGCGGTAGAGTGCGCGACCGGCGAAGAGCTCGCCGCAAGCGTCGAGTGGTATCCGCGCTGGCAGGAGGGGCTATTCTGCGATGGCCCGAACAACCAGTTCCGTCATCATCCACGCGACTATATCGAATCAATGGAAGCCGCGCTGAAAAACGTCCTCGCCGCCCTTAGCGCCGAACAGCGCGCTGCCGTCGTAGGTATCGGCGTTGATAGCACCGGCTCAACACCCGCGCCCATCGACGCTGACGGCAACGTGCTGGCGCTGCGCGAAGAGTTCGCCAACAACCCCAACGCCATGTTCGTGCTGTGGAAAGACCATACCTCGGTGGAGGAGGCGGAGGAAATTACCCGCCTGTGCCACCAGCCCGGCAAAGAAGATTACTCCCGCTATATCGGCGGTATCTACTCCAGCGAATGGTTCTGGGCCAAGATCCTCCACGTGACTCGCCAGGACCGCGCCGTCGCCGAGGCCGCCGCGTCGTGGATTGAGCTGTGCGACTGGGTGCCGGCCCTGCTTTCCGGGACGACGCGCCCGCAGGATATTCGCCGCGGCCGCTGCAGCGCCGGGCATAAATCCCTTTGGCATGAAAGCTGGGGCGGCCTGCCGCCAGCCGGGTTCTTCGATGAACTTGACCCGATAATTAACCGGAACCTGGCCTACCCGATGTTCAGCGAGACCTGGACTGCGGATCTGCCGGTCGGCACGCTGACCACCGAATGGGCCGCGCGTCTGGGCCTGCCGCAAACCGTCGCCATCTCCGGCGGCGCATTCGACTGCCATATGGGCGCCGTCGGCGCCGGAGCGCAGCCAAATGCGCTGGTTAAAGTTATCGGCACCTCCACCTGCGACATTCTGATCGCCGATAAACAGAGCGTTGGCGAGCGCACGGTAAAGGGCATTTGCGGCCAGGTTGATGGTAGCGTCGTGCCTGACTTTATCGGTATGGAAGCGGGGCAATCCGCCTTTGGCGACATCTACGCCTGGTTTGGCCGTATTCTCGGCTGGCCGCTGGAGCAGCTGGCGCAGGCCCACCCGGAACTTAAAGAACAGATCAAAGCCAGCCAGAAACAGCTGCTGCCCGCGCTGACCGACGCATGGGCGAAAAATCCGTCTCTCGACCACCTGCCGGTAGTGCTGGACTGGTTTAACGGGCGCCGTACGCCGAATGCCAACCAGCGTCTGAAAGGGGTCATTACCGATCTGAACCTCGCCACCGACGCCCCGGCGCTGTTCGGCGGGCTGATTGCCGCCACCGCCTTCGGCGCCCGCGCCATTATGGAGTGCTTCACCGAACAGGGGATCCCGGTCAATAACGTGATGGCGCTCGGCGGCATCGCGCGCAAAAACCCGGTGATCATGCAGGCCTGCTGCGATGTGCTGAATCGCCCGCTGCAAATCGTCGCGTCCGATCAGTGCTGCGCGCTGGGCGCGGCTATCTTCGCCGCCGTTGCTGCCGGCGTCTACCACGATATTCCTGCCGCGCAGGAGCAAATGGCCAGCCGGGTGGAAAGCACCCTGCAGCCTCGCCCGGCGCAGGCGCAACGTTTTGAACAACTCTATCAGCGCTACCAGCAGTGGTCGCTCAGCGCGGAACAACGTTACCTCCCTTCGACTGCAAAAGCGGAATCCGCGCCGCAATCTCAGGCAGCCTTCACCCATTAAGGACATGAAAATGACAATTTTTGATAATTATGAAGTGTGGTTCGTCATCGGTAGCCAGCATCTGTATGGCCCTGAAGCGCTACGCCAGGTGACAAAGCACGCAGAACATGTGGTGAACAGCCTGAATGCGGAAGCCAAACTGCCGTGCAAACTGGTGCTTAAGCCGCTGGGTACCACGCCGGATGAGATCACCCATATCTGTCGCGACGCAAACTACGATGATAAGTGCGCCGGGATGGTGGTGTGGCTGCATACCTTCTCACCGGCGAAAATGTGGATCAACGGCCTCACGATCCTGAATAAACCGCTGATGCAGTTCCATACTCAGTTCAACGCGGCGCTGCCGTGGGACAGTATCGATATGGACTTTATGAACCTGAATCAGACCGCCCACGGCGGCCGCGAGTTCGGCTTCATCGGCGCGCGGATGCGTCAGCAACACAGCGTGGTAACCGGCCACTGGCAGGATAAAGAAGCCCATCAGCGCATCGGCGCATGGATGCGTCAGGCGGTTTCGAAACAGGATACCCGCCACCTGAAAGTGTGCCGTTTCGGCGATAACATGCGTGAAGTGGCGGTCACCGACGGGGATAAAGTCGCCGCGCAGATTAAGTTTGGTTTCTCGGTTAACACCTGGGCGATGGGCGACCTGGTACAGGTCGTCAATGCGGTCACCGATGGCGAAATCAGCGCCCTGGTCGATGAGTATGAAAGCAGCTATCGCCTGACGCCAGCGGTGCAAATCCACGGTGATAAGCGGCAGAACCTTCTTGATGCCGCACGCATTGAGCTGGGGATGAAGCGCTTCCTGGAACAGGGCGGCTTCCACGCCTTTACTACCACCTTTGAAGATTTGCACGGCCTGAAACAGCTTCCGGGTCTCGCCGTACAGCGTCTGATGCAGCAGGGCTACGGCTTTGCGGGCGAAGGCGACTGGAAAACCGCCGCCCTGCTTCGCATCATGAAGGTGATGGCAACCGGTCTGCAGGGCGGCACCTCCTTTATGGAGGATTACACCTACCACTTCGAGAAAGGCAACGATCTGGCGCTGGGCTCGCATATGCTGGAAGTCTGCCCGACCATCGCTACCGCGGAGAAACCGATTCTCGACGTGCAGCCGCTGGGCATCGGCGGTAAAGCCGATCCGGCGCGCATCATCTTCAACACCCAGACCGGCCCGGCGATCGTCGCCAGCCTGATCGATCTCGGCGATCGCTATCGTCTGCTGGTGAACACCATTGAGACGGTGAAAACGCCGCACGAGCTGCCGAAGCTACCGGTGGCCAATGCGCTGTGGAAAGCCCATCCGGATCTGCGCACCGCGTCCGAGGCCTGGATCATTGCTGGCGGCGCGCACCACACCGTCTTCAGCCATGCGCTGACCCTTGATGATATGCGCCAGTTCGCAGAGCTACAGGATATCGAACTGACCGTGATTGACAACGAGACCCGCCTGCCCTCCTTCAAGGATGCGCTGCGCTGGAACGAAGTGTATTACGGTTCAAAACGCTAAGAGATCGTCCCCTCACCCTTACCCTCTCCCATAAGGAGAGGGTACCGCTCGGGCGCGAAACTGCTTTTCTCCCCTACCCTTGAACCGGGAAGAAAAGTTCGGGCACGGGACGGCTTCCTCCCTGGCCCTCCGGGAGAGGGCCGGGTGAGGAGAAGCTGACTCGCCAGCTATTCGGAGCACATTATGTTAGAAGATCTTAAACGCCAGGTTCTCGAAGCCAACCTGGCCCTGCCAAAGCACAATCTGGTCACTCTCACCTGGGGCAACGTCAGCGCCGTCGACCGTGAACGGGGCGTGCTGGTGATTAAACCCTCCGGCGTCGACTACAGCGTCATGACCGCCGAGGATATGGTGGTGGTCAGCCTGGAGACCGGCGAAGTGGTTGAAGGTCAGAAAAAGCCCTCGTCTGATACCCCAACCCACCGTCTGCTGTATCAGGCATTCCCGACGCTGGGCGGTATTGTCCACACTCATTCGCGTCACGCCACCATCTGGGCGCAGGCCGGTCAGCCCATTCCCGCTACCGGCACGACCCACGCCGACTATTTCTACGGCGCGGTTCCCTGCACCCGCCTGATGACCGACGACGAGATCAACGGCGAGTACGAGTGGCAAACCGGCGAAGTGATCGTCGAAACCTTTCGTGAAAAAGGCATCGATCCGGCGCAAATGCCCGGCGTGCTGGTGCACTCTCACGGGCCGTTTGCCTGGGGTAAAAACGCCGAAGACGCAGTGCATAACGCCATTGTGCTGGAAGAGATCGCCTATATGGGCATCTTCTGCCGCCAGCTGGCACCGCAGTTGCCGGATATGCAGCAAACCCTGCTGGATAAACACTATCTGCGCAAGCACGGCGCGAAAGCCTATTACGGGCAATAAACCCGCGATCTCCCTGGCTCGCGCTGCGCTCAGCCGGGCTACAGGTTCACAGCCGTCTGCGAGCCAGGTAGCCCGGACAAGGCGCGTCAAGCGCCGCCTCCGGGAAATAGCGCGCGGCACTGCCTTTGAAAACAGACAACCGCGCCACACCTGTATAAAATCCCAGCATTACTCGGTGAACCAGGTTATAATCAGGCCTGGTTTTTACTGATGAGAGCACGGCGTGACGCAGCCACGAGAAGGTTTTTTACTGACCCGTCACTGGCGGGATACCCCGCAGGGCACCGAACTGACTTTCTGGCTGGCGACCGATGACGGCCCGCTTGAGGTCACGCTGCCGCCCCAGGAGTCAGTGGCGTTTATCCCTGAATCCCAGCGCGCGCAGGTTGAACGCCTGCTGCAGGGGGAAAACGGCCATCGCCTTGCCCCGCTCAGCCTGAAAGATTTTCATCGCCAGCCGGTTTTTGGCCTTTACTGCCGCGCTCACCGCCAGCTGATGCGGCTGGAAAAAAAGCTGCGCGAAAACGGCGTCACGGTTTATGAAGGCGACGTTCGCCCGCCGGAGCGCTATCTGATGGAGCGCTTTATCACCGCCCCGGTGTGGGTTGAAGGGGAGTCGCGCGGCCAGCAGCTGGTCAACGCCCGGATGAAGCCCAATCCCCACTACCGCCCGCCGCTAAAATGGGTTTCGCTGGATATTGAAACAAGCCGCCACGGCGAGCTCTACTGCATCGGTCTTGAAGGCTGCGGCCAGCGGGTTGTCTACATGCTCGGGCCGGAGCCCGCCTCGCCCCCTGCCGTCAACTTCCAGCTAGAGTACGTCACCAGCCGCCCGCAGCTGCTGGAAAAGCTTAACGCCTGGTTTGCCGCTCACGACCCGGACGTGCTGATCGGCTGGAACGTGGTGCAGTTCGATTTACGCGTCCTGCAAAAGCACGCCGAGCGCTATCGCATCCCGCTGCTGCTCGGGCGCGGCAACAGCGAACTGGAGTGGCGCGAACACGGTTTTAAGAATGGCGTCTTCTTTGCTCAGGCCAACGGCCGCCTGATTATCGACGGCATTGAGGCGCTGAAATCCGCGTTCTGGAACTTCTCCTCTTTTGCGCTGGAATCGGTCGCCCGCGAGCTGCTCGGCGAGGGCAAAGCCATTGATAATCCCTGGGATCGGATGGATGAAATCGACCGCCGTTTTCACCAGGATAAACCGGCGCTGGCCACCTACAACCTGCAGGACTGCGAGCTGGTCACCCGCATCTTCCATAAAACCGAGATCATGCCGTTTTTGCTGGAGCGCGCGACGGTCAACGGCCTGCCTGCGGATCGCCACGGTGGTTCGGTCGCCGCCTTCAGCCACCTCTATTTTCCACGCATGCACCGGCTCGGCTACGTCGCGCCGAACTTCGGAGAAGTGCCGCCGCAGGCCAGCCCTGGCGGCTACGTAATGGATTCACGCCCCGGTCTGTACGACTCTGTGCTGGTGCTGGACTACAAAAGCCTGTACCCGTCGATTATCCGCACCTTCCTGATCGACCCGGTGGGGCTGGTTGAAGGTCTGGCGCAGCCCGATGACGCTCACAGCACCGAAGGCTTTCTCGGCGCGCGCTTCTCGCGAGATAAGCACTGCCTGCCGGGGATTGTCGGGCAGATCTGGCACGGGCGCGACGAAGCCAAGCTGCATAAAAACAAACCGCTGTCGCAGGCGCTGAAGATCATTATGAACGCCTTCTACGGCGTGCTCGGCACCAGCGCCTGCCGCTTTTTCGATCCGCGCCTGGCCTCTTCCATTACCATGCGCGGTCACGCGATTATGCGCCAGACCAAAGCGCTGATTGAATCCCAGGGCTATGACGTTATCTACGGCGATACCGACTCCACCTTCGTGTGGCTCAAGCGGGCCCACAGCGAAGAGGAAGCTGGCGCTATCGGTCGGTCGCTGGTGGCCTTCGTCAACGAATGGTGGGCGACGGAGCTGGGCAAAGAGGGGCTCGCCAGCACCCTGGAGCTGGAGTTTGAAACCCACTTCTGCCGCTTTCTCATGCCTACCATTCGCGGCGCGGATACCGGCAGTAAAAAGCGCTACGCCGGGATGATTCAGGAAGGCAGCGAGCAGCGCATGGTGTTTAAAGGCCTGGAGACGGTACGCACCGACTGGACGCCGCTGGCCCAGCAGTTTCAGCAGGAGCTTTATCTGCGCATTTTCCGCCATCAGCCCTATCGCGACTATGTGCGCGAAACCATTGATAAGCTGATGAACGGCGAGCTTGACGATCGACTGGTCTATCGCAAACGCCTGCGCCGTCCGCTGGCGGAGTATCAGCGCAACGTGCCGCCGCACGTGCGCGCGGCGCGGCTGGCTGATGAGCACAACGTTCGGCTGGGTAGACCGCAGCAGTATCAGCAGCGCGGCAGCATTAAATACGTCTGGACCACCGGCGGGCCGGAACCAGTGGATTATCAGCAGTCGCCGCTGGATTATGAGCACTATCTCTCTAAGCAATTAGAGCCTGTCGCCGAAGGAATACTTCCCTTTGTCGACGACGATTTTGCTACAATAGTGACGGGGCAACTGGGGCTATTTTGATTTTTTCTCACTCGTTCCGTCAGCACAAAAGCCGCAAAATGAAGGGTGAGGAGGACGTGACGAACGTTCCGCCATCCAGTAATATAGCGCCCTTTCCATTCCTGGACCCAATTTTGACGCATCTCCGATTCTCCATGGAGATGATCAACTATTGCCTGCAATTAAAGAACTAAAGAGCCGAACATATATGCCTTTTACACTTGGTCAACGCTGGATTAGCGACACAGAGAGCGAACTGGGATTAGGGACGGTCGTTGCGCTGGACGCGCGCATGGTTACCCTGCTTTTCCCCGCCATCGGCGAAAACCGTCTGTACGCACGCAACGACTCCCCGATCACCCGCGTGATGTTTAACCCGGGCGACACCATCACCAGCCATGAAGGCTGGCAACTCCAGGTTGACGAAGTTAATGAAGAGAACGGCCTGCTGGCCTACACCGGCACCCGACTCGACACCCAGGAAGCCAACGTTACCCTGCGTGAAGTGCTGCTCGACAGCAAGCTGGTTTTCAGCAAACCGCAGGACCGTCTGTTCGCCGGACAGATTGACCGTATGGATCGTTTTGCTCTGCGCTATCGCGCGCGCAAATTCCAGAGCGAACAGTACCGCATGCCGTGGAGCGGCCTGCGCGGTCAGCGCACCAGCCTGATCCCGCATCAGCTGAATATCGCTCATGACGTTGGCCGCCGCCATGCGCCGCGCGTCCTGCTGGCGGACGAAGTGGGTCTGGGTAAAACCATCGAAGCCGGGATGATCCTGCATCAGCAGCTGCTCTCCGGCGCCGCCGAACGCGTACTGATTGTCGTTCCGGAAACCCTGCAGCACCAGTGGCTGGTGGAAATGCTGCGCCGCTTTAACCTGCGCTTCTCGCTGTTTGACGATGAGCGCTATGCCGAAGCGCAGCACGATGCAATTAACCCGTTTGAAACCGAACAGCTGGTGATCTGTTCGCTGGATTTCGTACGCCGCAGCAAGCAGCGTCTGGAACACCTGTGCGAAGCGGAGTGGGATCTGATGGTCGTTGATGAAGCGCACCACCTGGTCTGGAGCGAAGACGCCCCGAGCCGGGAATATCAGGCGATTGAACAGCTGGCCGAATGCGTGCCGGGCATTCTGCTGCTCACCGCGACGCCGGAGCAGCTGGGAATGGAGAGCCATTTCGCCCGTCTGCGCCTGCTCGACCCCAACCGTTTCCACGACTTCGCCCAGTTTGTTGAAGAGCAGCAGAACTACCGTCCGGTTGCCGACGCCGTCGCCCTGCTGCTGGCCGGCAATAAGCTGAACGACGCCGAGCTGAACGCGCTGAGCGATCTGATCGGCGAACAGGATATCGAGCCGTTATTGCAGGCCGCCAACAGCGATCGCGATGATGCCCAGGCCGCTCGTCAGGAGCTGGTGTCAATGCTGATGGACCGCCACGGTACCAGCCGCGTGCTGTTCCGCAATACCCGTAACGGTGTCAAAGGCTTTCCGAAACGCGAGCTGCATACGATTCGTCTGCCGCTGCCGACCCAGTACCAGACGGCCATCAAGGTTTCCGGCATTATGGGTGCCCGCAAAACGGCCGAAGAGCGCGCCCGCGACATGCTCTATCCGGAGCAGATTTATCAGGAATTTGAAGGCGATACCGGTACCTGGTGGAACTTTGACCCGCGCGTTGAATGGCTGATGGGCCATCTCACCAGCCACCGCTCGCAGAAAGTGCTGGTGATCTGCGCTAAAGCGGCCACCGCGCTGCAGCTGGAGCAGGTTCTGCGCGAGCGCGAAGGCATCCGTGCAGCGGTGTTCCACGAAGGGATGTCAATTATCGAACGCGACCGCGCCGCCGCCTGGTTCGCCGAGGAAGATACCGGCGCTCAGGTGCTGCTGTGTTCTGAAATCGGCTCGGAAGGCCGCAACTTCCAGTTCGCCAGCAACCTGGTGATGTTCGACCTGCCGTTCAACCCGGATCTGCTGGAGCAGCGTATCGGTCGTCTTGACCGTATCGGCCAGGCCCACGATATTCAGATCCACGTTCCGTATCTGGAAAGAACCGCCCAGTCGGTGCTGGTGCGCTGGTATCACGAAGGTCTGGACGCGTTCGAGCACACCTGCCCGACCGGCCGTACCGTTTACGACAGCGTGCATAATGAACTGATTAACTATCTCGCCGCGCCGGAAAATACCGACGGCTTCGACGACCTGATCAAAGCCTGCCGCCAGCAGCATGAAGCGCTGAAAGCGCAGCTGGAACAGGGCCGAGATCGTCTGCTGGAGATCCACTCCAACGGCGGAGAAAAAGCCCAGCAGCTTGCGGAAAGCATTGAAGAACAGGATGACGACACCAGCCTGATCGCTTTCTCCATGAACCTGTTCGATATCGTCGGCATCAACCAGGACGACCGTGGTGAAAACCTGATTGTCCTGACCCCCTCCGACCATATGCTGGTACCGGACTTCCCTGGCCTGCCGGAAGATGGCTGCACCATTACCTTTGAGCGTGACGTCGCCCTGTCCCGCGAAGACGCGCAGTTCATCACCTGGGAGCATCCGCTGATTATCAACGGTCTGGATCTGATCCTCTCCGGCGATACCGGCAGCAGCACCATCTCGCTGCTGAAGAACAAAGCGCTGCCGGTAGGTACCCTGCTGCTGGAGCTGATTTACGTCGTTGAGGCCCAGGCGCCGAAGCATCTGCAGCTCAACCGCTTCCTGCCGCCGACGCCGGTGCGCATGCTGCTCGACAAAAACGGCAACAACCTTGCCGGTCAGGTGGAGTTCGAAAGCTTTAACCGTCAGCTGAGCGCGGTAAACCGCCACACCGGCAGCAAGCTGGTCAACGCCGTCCAGCAGGACGTCCACGCCATTTTGCAGCAGGGCGAAGGCCAGGTGGCCAAAGCGGCCCAGGCCCTGATCGACGCCGCACGTCAAGAAGCCGACGATAAGCTGTCGGCCGAACTGTCGCGCCTTGAAGCGCTGCGCGCCGTTAACCCGAACATCCGCGATGATGAACTGGCGGCTATCGAGAGCAACCGTCAACAGGTCATGGACGCGCTGGCGCAGGCGGGCTGGCGCCTGGATGCGCTGCGCTTAATCGTGGTCACCCACCAGTAACGGAACGCGAATATGGCGATGGAAAACTACAATCCGCCGCAGGATCCCTGGCTGGTTATCCTCTACCAGGATGAGCACATTATGGTGGTCAACAAGCCAAGCGGCCTGTTGTCCGTACCGGGCCGGCTGGCTGAGCACAAGGACAGCGTGATGACGCGCATTCAGCGCGATTTCCCGCAGGCCGAGTCGGTGCACCGGCTGGATATGGCGACCAGCGGCGTGATTGTGGTAGCCCTGACCAAAGCGGCAGAGCGCGAGCTTAAGCGGCAGTTCCGCGAACGCGAGCCGAAAAAGCAGTACGTCGCCCGCGTCTGGGGGCACCCGGAAAAAGCCGAGGGTCTGGTGGATTTACCGCTGATTTGCGACTGGCCGAACCGGCCAAAGCAGAAGGTGTGTTACGAAACCGGCAAAGCGGCGCAAACCGAGTATGAAGTGCTGGAGTTCGCGACGGACAACACCGCCCGCGTGCGCCTGAAGCCGATTACCGGGCGTTCGCATCAGCTGCGCGTGCATATGCTGGCGCTGGGCCATCCGATTCTTGGCGACCGCTTTTATGCGTCGCCGGAAGCGCTGGCCATGGCGCCGCGTCTGCTGCTGCACGCTGAAACCCTGACCATCACCCATCCGTCATTCGGTAATACGATGACGTTCCGCGCGCCGATCGACTTCTGATCGTTCAAATCTGTCCCGGGTCTTGCCGCCAGCGGCATACCCGGGCAATTCCTCGCTCATCATCGCAGCGGAACACCGACGTTAGTCGCGGGCAAACCACGCATCAATCATCTGCTCAACGCGGGCGACAACCTCCCCGGTGTCATGACGGCGGCTGCGCGCGCAGGCGTGCGCAGGTTCATCGCACAGCAGGCAGCGGCGCTGGTTTTCCCCCATAGACTGACGGCCAACCAGGCCATCTTTCGGGCAAATAACGTCGATATCCCACAGGCGGCCCAGCGGATGGGTATGCTCAAGATCGGTACAGAAGGCTTTGATTTCACTGGCGGCGTGATCGACGCACCACAGCGCTTCCGGACCGGTCGGCAGCCACAGCACCTGGCGATCCAGCGTCTGCCAGCGGTGTTTCCACAGCATCTGATCGCAGGCCTGCAGCGCTACGCCCATCATATTACGGTAGCGAATGCTGTCTTTCACCGCGCCCGGGGTCACCAGGGTCAGCGAAATCACCGGCCGCTGATAATGGGCTAACCAGTCGGCCTGACGCGCGGCGCGCTGCTCTTTCGCCGCCAGCAGCGCTTCCATGCTTACGCCCTCACGGGCGAGAGTATCCACTGACATTTGTTTCTCTCCTCACTCAATTACAGGCAGCGGACAGGCTGCCGTCGCAGTCGCGAATAATGGCGCTGATTGTATCGCTAAACGATCCCTGTTTTGGAGACGGGGCGCAGATATTTTCTGCGCCATTTAGCACGAAAAAGCAGACTTAGCGGTTATAAAAAAGTTAAATCAGGCCAGAAAGTGACTGAGGAACAGCAGACCCAGCGAAACATTAATCGCGCCGCCGATCCTGGTTGCGATCTGCGCGAACGGCATCAGGTTCATGCGGTTGCCGGAGGTCAGTATCGCCACGTCGCCGGTACCGCCCTGACCGCTCTGGCAGCAGGAGACAATCGCCACGTCAATCGGGTACATGCCAATCTTTTTGCCGACCAGGAAACCGGTCGCCACCAGCGCCGTTACGGTGCTGATAATCACCAGCAAATTGGTTACGGTAAACGCGTTGACCAGCTCCTGCCACGGGGTGATCGCCACGCCGACGGCAAACAGAATCGGATAGGTAACCGCCGTGCGGAAGAACTTATACACCATCTGCGATCCCTCCTGCAGGCGCGGAGAGACGCCGTTCACCAGCTTCAGCAGCACCGCGAGGAACAGCATGCCCACCGGCGCGGGCAGGCCGATGGTCTTCTGCCCCAGCATGCCCAGCATATAGAGCAGCACCGCCAGCAGCGCGCCGGAGGCCAGCGTCGTTACGTCCATTTTGCCCTCGACGGGCGTTTCGCGATGCGTCTCGTTGCGGCGGTTCGGCATCAGCTGTCCCTCACCGGTCAAATGCGGAAAACGCTTGCCCAGCTGATTTAAACAGCCGGAGATAACAATCGCCGTCAGGCTGCCCAGCATCACCATCGGCAGAACGCGCCCAAGCGCCACGCCCTGATCCATATGCATCAGCGCGGCGTAGCCAATCGACAGCGGGATCGCTCCCTCGCCGACGCCGCCGGCCATGATCGGCAGGACGATAAAGAAGAACACCTGGAACGGCTCCAGCCCTAGCGCGGTACCGACGCCGACGCCAACGACCATGCCGACGATTTCTCCGCACAGCATCGGGAAGAAAATCCGCAGAAAGCCCTGAATCAGCGTGGTGCGGTTCATGCTCATAATGCTGCCGACGATAATGCAGCAGATATAAAGATAAAGAATGTTGGTCGACTTATAGAATTTGGTGGTCGATTCCACCACCACCTCCGGCAGCAGGCCGTAATGAACCAGCGCAGAAGGAATAAAAGTCGCGCAGATGGCCGCTGCGCCAAGCTTACCCAGAACCGGCAGGCGTTTGCCGAATTCACCGCAGGCAAAGCCGAAAAAGGCCAGCGTCGCCACCATCACGACGATATCGCTCGGCAGCTTGCCGCCTAAACAGTCCAGGGCAATCAGGCCGCCGGCCAGCAGAAAGAGCGGCAGCGGGATAATACCGACTTTCCAGTTATCGAGGATATGCCACCAGCGCTGCTTAAGCGGCGCTTTCGGGGTATTGATAGGGTCGATGGTTGCAGAGAATGCATTGTCTGTGGTGCTCATAATTAAGCCCTCTGGTTATTATTATTTTTCAGGTTAGAGGGCCATCCGCAGAGTTAATGTGAGGATCGACAGATTAAAAAAGAAGTTTTAATGGTCACTATGGTTTTTATGGTTTCTATTATTATTGTGAAACCGCTCTGATTTATGGTCGTGGTTTTTAAGGTTTTTAAATCCAGCGCCTGATTAACCTTGATAAATTCCGCGCCAGCAGATAATTGTGGTTTCCGGACGCCTGCGAAGGGGGTCACCGTTTTCCCTCAGCCACGATGTCGGTATGGCCAAAGATGATACAGTGCCGCATCCCTGATACGGTGCAATAGAATTATGAAGGTTTCATTTCAATTTAAGCTGTTCATTTCACTGGTCGCTTTTTTCTCAGTGCTTTTCGCGCTGCTGGGCGTGTATTACTATTTTGACGCCAGCCGTCAGCTTTATCAGGAAATGAGCGCCCGCGCGAAAATACAGGCGCAAGAAATTGCCCTGATGCCGGATTTACGCCAACAGGTCGCGCGTGAAGACGCGCTGGCGATAAAACCTTTTATGCAAAATATCGCCGCCCACAGCGACGCCAGCTTTATTGTCATTGGCGACAGGCGAGGCGTGCATCTGTTTCATTCGGTCCACCCGGAATGGGTCGGCACGCGGCTGGTTGGCGGCGATAACCAGCCGGTGCTGGAGGGGAAAAGCGCCACCACCATCCGCAAAGGGGGACTGGGGATTTCCCTGCGCAGCAAAGCGCCGATTTTCGACGATGCGGGCCGGGTCATCGGTATTGTTTCCGTCGGCTACCTTACCAGCTATCTCGACAGCATCACGCTGGAAAAAGTCATCAATATCTTTGTCGCCGCAGTGCTGCTGTTGATTGCGCTGTTTATCTTCTCCTGGTACTTCACCCGCAGCATTAAGAAGCAAATTTTCTCGCTGGAGCCGCGGGAAATCGGCCTGCTGGTGCGCCAGCAAAAGGCGATGATGGAGTCGATATACGAAGGGGTGATCGTAATTGACCATCACCGGCGTATCGAAGTGATAAATCATGCCGCCCGCAGCCTGCTCGGACTGAGCCAGCCGGCGCATCAGCTGCGCGGTAAGTCTATCGATAGCGTCATTACGCCGCAGCCGTTTTTCGCCAGCGGGGAGATGCTCGAAAACGATACCCACGACGAGCTGTGCCGCTTTAATCAGCTGACCGTTCTCGCCAGCCGGGTGCGTATCCTGCTGGAGAGTGAACTGCAGGGCTGGGTGATCACTTTCCGCGACCGCGACGAAATCAACTCGCTGAGCGCCCAGCTTAGCCAGGTGAAGCGCTACGTTGATAATCTGCGCATCATGCGCCATGAACAGCTGAACCGTATGACCACCCTTTCCGGCCTGCTGCATATGGGCCACTATGATGAGGCGATTCGCTACATTCAGGCGCAGTCGGAGCATGCCCAGGAGCTGCTGGACTTTATCTCATCACACTTTAATTCGCCGACGCTGTGCGGTCTGCTGCTGGGCAAAGCCGCCCGCGCGCGGGAAAAAGGGGTTGAACTGAGCTTTGACCCGGCCTGCCGCATTGACCGTCCGCTGCCGTCATTGATGGAGTCCGAGCTTATCTCTATCATCGGTAATCTGCTGGATAACGCTATTGAGGCTACCCAGCGCGCCGAACTGCCGCACGAACCGGTCGAGATTCTGATTCAGCTCAACGCCCGGGAATTAATGATTGAAGTCGCCGACCGCGGCGTCGGTATTCGTCCGGAGATCCGCGAGCATATTTTTGAGCGCGGCGTCACCACCAAAACCCGCGGCGATCACGGTATTGGCCTGTATCTTATTGAGCGCTACGTAACCCAGGCCGGCGGCACAATTGAAGTGGCCGACAACGCCCCGCGCGGCGCGATTTTTACGCTGTTTATCCCCGCCAGCGGGCCAGCCCATCCGCAAGAAGAGACGCACTATGCATCATGACCTGGTCGATGTTCTGATCATCGAAGATGAAAGCGAACTGGCGCGGCTGCACGCCGAGCTTATTCAAAAACACCCGCGCATGCGGCTGGCAGGCACGGCGGCCTCCCTCGCCCAGGCGCGGCAGAGACTCAACGCCAGGCCGCCCCAGCTGGTGTTGCTGGATAATTATCTGCCGGACGGCAAAGGGGTCACGCTGATGAACGACCCGATCATGGCCCAGGCTAACTGCTCGGTGATCTTTATCACCGCCGCCAGCGATATGGAAACTTGTAGTCTGGCAATCCGCAACGGCGCCTTCGACTACATTCTTAAGCCGGTGTCATGGAAGCGCCTGAGCCAGTCCCTTGAACGGTTTGTGCAGTTCTACGATCAGCAGCGCGAGTGGAAGATTGTCGACCAGCAGAACGTGGATTCGCTGTATCAGCTACAGGCCAAAAACTATCGTGCCGATAGCGGCAGTAAAGGGATTGAAGAAAAAACGCTGGCGCTGGTGCAAAATCTGTTTACCGGCGATCAAGAACGCTGCTTTTCGGTCGATGACGTGGTGAGCGAGGCTGGATTGAGCAAAACCACTGCTCGTCGCTATCTGGAGCACTGCGTGGAAATCGGCTTTCTGGAGGTGGAAATGCTGTACGGCAAGATTGGCCATCCGCGGCGTATGTACCGCCGCGCCGCCAGCCCATCGTGACGCCTCCCCCGCCCGGGAGAGGCCGGTCGTTCAGAAGCCGCGCTGTTCTTTGATCAGCTCCCAGGCTTTCTGGATCTCCTGCGCTTTCTGCTTAGCCATCTCCATCATTTCCGGCGGTAGCCCTTTCGCCACCAGCTTATCCGGATGGTGCTCGCTCATCAGCTTACGATAGGCGCGCTTGACGGTGGCGGCATCATCAGTCGGTTTTACCCCCAGCACATTGCAGGCATCTTCCAGAGTGGGCCCGCGCTGCGCCTGCTGCCAGCCGGCGTTGCCGCCGCGCTGGCCGTAAGATTGCTGCTGCGACCCGCCGCCGAACTGCGCCCCGCCCTGCATCATGCGCAGGAACTGCTCAAACTGAGCGCGGGAGATGCCCAGCTCATCGGCAATCACAAACAGCACTTCACGTTCGTTGGGATGCAGATCGCCATCGGCAAAAGCCGCCTGCAGCTGAATTTCCAGAAACATCCGAATTAAATCAAAGCGGCCAAAACAGACGCTGCGCAGCTGGCGCATTTTCTCACGCAGCGGATAGTCATCTGATTTCCCTACCCGAAACGCGTGCTGTGCCGCCGTCCGCGCTTCGCCATGAAGATTCATGCGATCCATCAGCAAATTGGCGACGTGGATATCGGCTTCGGTGACGCGCCCTTTTGATTTGGTCAGGTGCCCCATCACTTCAAACGTCGTCGAGAAGAACAGCGACTGGCGCTCCTGCTGGTTGGCAAAGACGTTCAGCCGGCGGCTGCGCGCGCGGTCAAACATATGCCCGATTAAAAAGCCCAGTACCACGCCCCAAAAGCCGCCGCCCATCATCAACGCAACCGCAACGCCAATTATTTTACCCAAATACTGCATAGACTCCCCAATCTCTCTGCCGCCAGTTAAGCTATATCTGACCGCACGTTACAAAGCGTTTACGCCTCGGTCAATTGTGGGACATAGCCTATAATTTGCTTTATCATACTCGTCATTCTACACGGTGCCTAACGCTCGGGCTCGAAACGGGCAGGATTAACACTAGCGCGATTTAGACGAGTAAGTTAGGCTCTGACCGTTTGCAAGCCGCTGCCACACGATGACGGAACAACAAATACAACGTATGAAAAAACGTATTCCCAGCCTCCTGGCCACCATGATCGCCAGCGCCTTGTATAGCCAACAGGGCCTCGCTGCCGATCTCGCCACGCAGTGTATGCTTGGCGTCCCAAGCTACAATCGTCCTTTGGTCGAAGGGAAACCCAACGACCTGCCGGTGACGATCGATGCCGATCATGCGAAAGGCAACTACCCTGATAACGCCGTATTTACCGGCAACGTCGATATTAATCAGGGAAACAGCCGGCTGCAGGCCGATGAGGTCCAGCTCCACCAGCAGCAGGCGGAAGGCCAGCCGCAGCCGGTGCGGACGGTTGATGCCCTCGGCAACGTGCACTATGACGATAATCAGGTGATCCTCAAAGGGCCGAAGGCCTGGTCGAATCTCAACACCAAAGATACCAACGTCTGGCAGGGCGATTACCAAATGGTAGGCCGTCAGGGGCGCGGTACCGCTGACCTGATGAAGCAGCGCGGTGAAAACCGCTACACCATTCTGGAAAACGGCAGCTTTACCTCCTGTCTGCCGGGCTCTGACACCTGGAGCGTGGTCGGCAGCGAAGTTATCCACGACCGCGAAGAGCAGGTGGCTGAGATCTGGAACGCGCGCTTTAAGCTCGGTTCAGTGCCGATTTTTTATAGTCCTTACCTGCAGCTGCCGGTGGGCGATAAGCGCCGTTCAGGTTTCCTGATCCCCAACGCTAAATACAGCACCAAAAACGGCGCGGAGTTCTATCTCCCTTACTACTGGAATATCGCGCCTAACTTTGACGCCACCCTGACCCCGCACTATATGAGCAAGCGCGGCGGCGTGATGTGGGAAAACGAATTCCGCTATCTGACCAAAGCAGGGACCGGTTTATTTGAGTTCGACTACCTGCCGTCGGATAAAATTTATCATGACGATCATTCGAACGACAGCAACAGCCGCCGCTGGCTGTTCTACTGGAACCATTCAGGCGTCGTAGACCAGGTGTGGCGTTTCAACGCCGACTACACCAAAGTCAGCGACCCGGACTACTTTAACGATTTCAGCTCCAAATACGGTTCCAGTACCGATGGCTATGCCACGCAGAAACTCAGCGCCGGCTACGCGAATCAGAATTTCGATGCCACCGTATCGACCAAGCAGTTCCAGGTCTTTGACCGCGACTCAAGCAATGCCTATTCCGCCGAGCCGCAGCTGGACGTGAACTACTACCAGAACGACGTCGGCCCGTTTGATACGCATCTTTATGGCCAGGCGGTGCATTTTGTTAACTCGAACAGCAAAATGCCGGAAGCAACGCGTCTTCACCTTGAGCCAACCATCAACCTGCCGCTGTCTAACGGCTGGGGAAGCATCAATACTGAGGCAAAACTGCTGGCCACCCATTACCAGCAAAGCAACCTTGATAGCTACAACGCGGCCAACGGCACTGACTATAAAGACTCCGTTAACCGCGTCATGCCGCAGTTTAAAGTCGACGGCAAAATGGTTTTCGAGCGCGATATGCAAGAGAACTATACCCAGACGCTTGAACCGCGCATGCAGTATCTGTATATCCCGTATCGTGACCAGAGCAAGATCGGCAGCTACGACTCAACGCTGTTGCAATCAGACTACAGCGGCCTGTTCCGCGACCGCACCTACAGCGGTCTGGACCGTATTGCGTCCGCCAACCAAGTCTCCACCGGCATCACATCTCGCGTTTATGATGCCGCCGCAGTTGAACGTTTTAATATTTCCGTTGGTCAAATCTACTATTTCACCGAAGCACGTACCGGTGACGACAACATCAACTGGGAGAACAACGACACGCGAGGTTCACTGGTATGGGCCGGGGATACCTACTGGCGCATTACCGACGACTGGGGTTTACGCGGGGGAATTCAGTACGATACGCGTCTGGATAACGTCGCGACCAGCAGCGGAACCGTGGAATACCGTCGCGACGAAAACCGTTTAGTACAACTTAACTATCGTTATGCAAGTCCGGAATACATTCAGGCGACTCTGCCTTCGTATTCCACCGCTAAGCAGTATAAAGATGGTATTTCGCAGGTGGGAATGACCGCCAGCTGGCCAATCGTCGATCGTTGGGCAGTCGTCGGCGCGTATTACTACGATACGAATACCAGAAAGTCAGCGAACCAGATGTTAGGGGTGCAGTATAGCTCCTGCTGCTACGCTATCCGCGTTGGCTATGAACGTAAGATCAACGGCTGGGATAACAGCAGCAGCGAAAGCAAATACGACAATACCTTCGGCTTTAACATTGAGCTGCGCGGCCTGAGCTCCAATTACGGTCTCGGCACCCAGCAGATGCTGCGTTCGAACATTTTACCGTACCAGAGCTCCCTGTGATGTGGCTGGTTTAAACGTAATCCGCAATTGCGGTTAATTGAAATGGAAAAAGTATGAAGAACTGGAAAACGCTGCTTCTCGGTATCGCCATGATCGCGAATACCAGTTTCGCTGCCCCACAGGTTGTCGATAAAGTAGCGGCTGTCGTCAATAATGGCGTTGTTCTGGAAAGCGACGTCGATGGCTTGATGCAATCGGTAAAACTTAACGCCGGCCAGGCCGGGCAGCAGCTGCCGGATGACGCCACCCTGCGTCATCAGATCCTTGAGCGTCTGATCATGGACCAGATTGTCCTGCAGATGGGTCAGAAAATGGGCGTGAAGATCTCTGACGATCAGCTGGACCAGGCTATCGCCAACATCGCCAAACAGAACAACATGACCATGGATCAGATGCGCAGCCGTCTGGCCTATGACGGTATTAACTACAACACCTATCGTAATCAGATCCGCAAAGAGATGCTGATTTCGGAAGTGCGTAACAACGAAGTACGTCGCCGTATTACCGTTCTGCCGCAGGAAGTTGAAACCCTGGCGAAGCAGATTGGCGATCAGAACGACGCCAGCACCGAACTCAACCTCAGCCACATTCTGATCCCGCTGCCGGAAAACCCCACTTCCGAGCAGGTGGCAGAAGCTCAGGACCAGGCCAACTCGGTGGTTCAGCAGGCGCGCAGCGGCGCGGATTTCGGCAAACTGGCGATCACCTACTCAGCCGACCAGCAGGCGCTGAAAGGCGGCCAGATGGGCTGGGGTCGTATTCAGGAACTGCCGGGCATCTTCGCCCAGGCGCTGAGCACGGCTAAGAAAGGCGATATCGTTGGTCCGGTACGTTCCGGCGTTGGCTTCCATATCCTGAAAATCAACGATATGCGCGGCGGCAGCCAGAATATCTCCGTGACTGAAGTTCACGCCCGCCACATCCTGCTGAAACCGTCGCCGATCATGAATGACAATCAGGCCCGGGCAAAGCTGGAGCAAATTGCGGCTGACATTAAGAGCGGCAAAACCACGTTTGCTAAAGCGGCAAAAGAGTTCTCTGAAGATCCGGGTTCGGCAAACCAGGGCGGTGATTTAGGCTGGGCAACGCCGGATATCTTCGATCCGGCCTTCCGCGACGCTATTCTGCGCCTCAATAAAGGCCAGACCAGCGCACCGGTTCACTCATCCTTCGGCTGGCACCTGATTGAGCTGCTGGATACCCGCAACGTCGACAGAACCGACGCCGCGCAGAAAGATCGCGCTTACCGCATGCTGATGAACCGTAAATTCTCTGAAGAAGCGGCTACCTGGATGCAGGAACAGCGCGCCAGCGCCTACGTTAAGGTATTGAGCAACTAATCGCATTAGCCTCATACACAACATCACTCAGGGTGTATCGAGGCGGCTCGGCGAATCGCCCTGGTCTCTGACTGGGGCGACGAAGCGCAGCCAGTAAGAGAACGCCTGAAGGATGAAGTGTATGAATCGAGTTGTTATCACTCCCGGCGAACCTGCCGGGATTGGCCCCGACCTCGTTGTGCAGCTTGCACAGCGCGACTGGCCGGTCGAGCTGGTGATTTGCGCCGATGGCGCTCTGTTATCCGACCGGGCAAGCCTGCTCGGTCTTCCTTTATCGCTTCTGCCTTATGACCCTACCGTTCCCGCTACGCCGCAGCGCGCAGGCACCCTGACGCTTCTTCCCGTCGCTCTCAATGCGCCGGTTGAGCCAGGCGTGCTCAACGTCAGCAACGGCAGCTATGTGGTGGAAACGCTGGCCCGCGCCTGTGATGGCTGTCTGAACGGCGAATTCGCCGCGCTGATTACCGGGCCGGTGCACAAGGGCATTATCAACGATGCGGGAATCGCCTTCACCGGTCATACAGAGTTCTTTGAAGAGCGCTCGCAGGCCAGTAAAGTGGTGATGATGCTGGCGACCGAAGCGCTGCGCGTGGCGCTGGTGACCACTCACCTGCCGCTTAAAGCAATAAGCGATGCGATTACCCCCGAGCTGCTGCGGGAAATCATCACCATTCTGCATCACGATCTGCGCACCAAATTTGGCATCAATAACCCGCACGTGCTGGTTTGCGGCCTGAACCCGCACGCGGGCGAAGGCGGCCATATGGGTACGGAAGAGATTGATACCATTATTCCGGTGCTGGAAGAGATGCGCGCGAAGGGGATGAATCTCAGCGGCCCGCTGCCGGCAGATACCCTGTTTCAGCCGAAATATCTCGACCATGCCGATGCGGTACTCGCGATGTATCACGATCAGGGCCTGCCCGTGCTAAAATACCAGGGCTTTGGCCGCGGCGTGAATATTACGCTCGGTTTACCATTTATTCGCACTTCCGTTGACCACGGCACCGCGCTTGAACTTGCGGGCCAGGGGAAAGCGGAAGTCGGCAGTTTTATCACGGCGCTTAATCTCGCCATTAAAATGATTGTTAATACTCAATGAATAATCGAGTCCATCAGGGCCACTTAGCCCGTAAACGCTTCGGGCAAAACTTTCTCAACGATCGGTTTGTGATCGACAGCATTGTCTCGGCCATCAATCCACAGAAAGGCCAGGCGATTGTTGAAATCGGCCCCGGCCTCGCCGCGCTGACCGAACCGGTCGGTGAACGCCTCGACCAGCTCACCGTTATCGAGCTGGACCGCGACCTGGCCGCTCGTCTGCAAACGCATCCGTTCCTCGGACCAAAGCTGACGATTTATCAGCAGGATGCGATGACCATGAACTTCGGCGAGCTGTCGCAGAACATGGGCCAACCGCTGCGCGTATTCGGCAACCTGCCGTACAACATCTCGAC
Source organism: Klebsiella sp. GW_Kp181 (assembly GCF_040062315.1). NCBI lineage: Bacteria > Pseudomonadati > Pseudomonadota > Gammaproteobacteria > Enterobacterales > Enterobacteriaceae > Klebsiella > Klebsiella sp. GW_Kp181. The sequence continues at coordinate 20,524 of NZ_JBEAFR010000089.1, read as the reverse complement.
CCCGCTGATGTTCCATCTGTTCAGCTATACTGATGCCATTGCCGATATGCACTTTATGCTGCAAAAAGAGGTGGTCAATCGTCTGGTTGCCGGGCCGAACAGTAAGGCGTATGGTCGACTAAGCGTCATGGCGCAGTACTACTGCCAGATTATCCCGGTGCTTGAAGTTCCGCCGAGCGCCTTTACGCCGCCGCCTAAAGTTGATTCCGCCGTGGTGCGCCTGGTGCCTTACCGCACGCTGCCGCATCCCGTTAAAGATGTACGCGTGCTGAGCCGCATCACGACAGAAGCATTTAACCAGCGTCGGAAAACGATCCGCAACAGTCTGGGCAATCTGTTCAGCGTTGAAGTTCTGACCGAGCTGGGCATCGACCCGGCGAAGCGCGCAGAGAATATTTCCGTGGCGCAGTACTGTCAGCTAGCTAACTGGTTATCTGAGAACGCGCCCACCAAGGAGAGCTAACCATGATTAATTCGCCCCGAGTTTGTGTACAGGTGCAAAGCGTCTATATCGAATCGCAATCTTCTCCGCAAGAAGAGCGCTACGTCTTCGCTTATACCGTCACCATTCGCAATCTGGGGCGGACTCAGGTTCAGCTTCTTGGCCGCTACTGGCTTATCACCAATGGGCACGGTCGTGAGACCGAAGTCCAGGGGGAAGGCGTTGTCGGCGAGCAGCCGCATATTCCGGCCGGCGGTGAATACCAATATACCAGCGGCGCGGTCATTGAAACGCCGCTGGGCACCATGCAGGGACATTATGAGATGATCGATGTGAACGGCGCGCCGTTCACCATTGAAATCCCTGTTTTCCGTCTCGCAGTACCCACTCTCATCCATTAAAACAATGTCTACATACCTTATTGGCGACGTTCACGGTTGCTACGATGAACTGATCGCACTATTAGAGCAGGTGGAGTTTAACCCTGAGACTGATACGCTGTGGCTGACGGGCGACCTGGTCGCGCGCGGCCCCGGTTCGCTCGAAGTACTGCGTTTCGTGAAACAGCTTGGCGACAGCGTACGCATCGTGCTGGGCAATCATGACCTGCACCTGCTGGCGGTCTTTGCGGGCATTAGCCGCAATAAACCCAAAGATCGGCTGAAATCGCTGCTTGAGGCGCCGGACGCCGACGATCTGCTCAACTGGCTGCGTCGTCAGCCGATGATGCAAATCGATGAAGAGAAAAAGCTGGTTATGGCCCACGCCGGGATCACGCCGCAGTGGGATCTGGAAACCGCTAAACAGTGCGCTCGCGACGTGGAAGCCGTGCTTGCCAGCGACTCCTATCCGTTCTTCCTCGATGCGATGTACGGCGACATGCCGAACAACTGGAGCAACGAACTGAGCGGACTGGCGCGCCTGCGCTTTATCTCTAACGCTTTTACCCGCATGCGCTACTGCTTTCCGAACGGCCAGCTGGATATGTATGCCAAAGAGGCGCCGGAAAACGCGCCCGCGCCGCTCAAGCCGTGGTTTGCTATTCCCGGGCCGGTGGCCAGCGAGTACAGTATTGCCTTCGGTCATTGGGCTTCGCTGGAAGGGAAAGGCACGCCGGAAGGGATTTACGCGCTGGATACCGGCTGCTGCTGGGGCGGCGATCTGACCTGCCTGCGCTGGGAAGATAAGACGTACTTCACGCAGCCGTCAAACCGGCAGCCAAATCTTGATGAAGGCGAGGCGATCGCCTCCTGAAGAGAGTCACCCCGGTGAGCGAACGCCACCGGGGAAAACCTTAGCGACGCTCCAGAATCTCGAAGCAGTAACTATGGGAATTCTGCGCATCAGCATCGTGGAACTCGCTGAATACCGACTCCCACTCGTCCGGATCGTAATCCGGGAAATGAGTATCGCCTTCCACTTCCGCATCAATATGGGTCAGATAAAGCTTTTGCGCTTTTGGCAGGAACTGCTCATAAACGCGTCCGCCGCCGATCACCATCATCTCTTCTACGTCGCCGCAAGCGGCGATGGCTTCATCGACCGACTTCACCCACTGCACGCGATCGTCGGTGCCGGGCTGGCTGCTAATAACGATATTTTTACGCCCCGGTAATGGGCGACCGATAGATTCCCAGGTGAGACGCCCCATCACTACCGGTTTGTTTAAGGTATTGCGCTTAAACCAGGCGAGATCGGCAGGCAGATTCCACGGCATGGCATTTTCCATACCAATGACGCGATCTACCGCTAACGCCGCAATCAGACTGATCATTGAATAATTCCCGAATGCAAAAAATTGCCGCCACTATACGGAAAGCGTAATACTTCGTCGACTGGGCGGAGAGTAAAGAATCAGAAAATTTTAAGATTTGCTGGCGAGCCCACGTAAGCCCCGTGAGCCGCCAGACAGGATTTAAATTGAAAACAAAATGTTACTTGTAAAGCTAACGTAACACCCTGAATTCCCTCTTATGCCGGGGGTTTATTTTCCGGCTCATCAGCGATATCACCGGTATGCCTCCCCTCTTCCGTTCCTTGCCAGCCATGACGCTGAACCAGCGATAAATGATTGCGGTCTTCGTTGATTATTCCGGTCAGCATATCGCTGGTGCGCTTGAATACCGCCACCCGCGAGGCCGCATCGTTTTCCGCCATGGCCACCATCTCTTCGACCATTTGCAGGTTGAAACGGCGGAACAGATCGGCGCGCTCGCGGGCCTCGTAGGCTCCCAGGCCCAGCGCCTCAAGCGTCATACGCCCGGACTTCAGCGCCGCTTCAAAGGTTTCACGCTCCGGCGCCTCAACGCCTGCCTGGCGCAGCTTAATGTAATGATCGACATCGCGGGCGCGGGAGATGATCTGCAGATGCGGAAAATGCTCTTTTGCCAGCTCCGCCAGCTGCAGGTTTGTCTGCGGATCGTCGATGGCGTTAATCAGCACTTCCGCTTTTTCCGCCCCCGCCGACTCCAGCAGGTCAACCCGCGTCGCATCGCCGTAGAACACCTTCATATCAAACTTACGCAGGGTATCGACGTGGTCAGGATCGTGATCGAGAATCACCATCTTCACGCCGCTGGAGAGCAGCACGCGGCCGGCAATCTGCCCGTAGCGGCCAAAGCCGGCAATAATTACCCGCGGCTGCTCTTCGTCAATTTCATCCGCCTCGCGCTCCTGGCCGCTGGTGGATTTCTCCAGACGGGTCAGCAACACCAGCAGGATTGGCGTGGCAGCCATCGATAGCGCCACCGCCAGGGTCAGCGCCTTCGCCCATTCGCCGTCCAGGACATCGGCCATCTGCGCCGCGCCGAAGACCACAAAGGCAAATTCACTCCCCTGCCCCAGCAGCACCGCAAACCAACGGCGCTGCGCGCGAGGTACGCCTAACGGCCTGGCGATCAACCACAGCATCAGGGATTTAATCACCAGAAATCCCACCAGCAAAATCAGGATCCGCAGCGGATGAGTCACCAGAGTACCGAAGTCGATAGACATCCCGACGCCGATAAAAAACAGCCCCAGCAGCAGCCCCTTAAACGGTTCAATATCGCTTTCGAGAGCGTGGCGGTACTCCGAGCTCGCCAGCAGCACCCCGGCCAGGAATGCCCCCATCGCCATCGACAGCCCAACCTCTTCCAGCAGCAGCCCGAAGCCAAACACCAGGAACAGAGCCACGGCGCTGAAGACTTCACGCAGGCCGGAGCGCGCAACAAAACGCAGCATCGGCCGGGTCAGATAGCGGCCAAGCACCACCACCAGCGCCAGCGCACCCGCCACTTTCAGGGCCGAGAGTGCAAACGCGCCCAGCGTCGTCGAGCCGCCGCTCGCCGCCAGCAGCGGGATCATCGCCACCAGAGGAATAGCCGCAATATCCTGGAACAGCAGCACCGCAAAGGCGCTCCGGCCCAGCTGGGTGACCGTCAGGTTACGCTCGTTCATCGCCTGCATAGCGATCGCCGTTGAAGAGAGCGCCAGCGTCATGCCAATCAGCTCGGCAACCTGCCAGCGCAGACCAAGCGACATGCAGAACAGGCCGATCAGCACGCCGCAGACGACCATCTGCAGCGCCCCGCCGCCAAACACCGAAGCGCGAAGTTTCCACAGGCGCTGGGGATCGAGCTCAAGACCGATAACGAAAAGCATCAGCACCACGCCGATTTCCGCAAAGTGCAGAATCGACTCGGCGTCGGTGACCAGCCGCAGCCCCCACGGGCCAATAATGCAGCCGGCAATTAAGTAGCCGAGCACCGACCCTAAGCCCAGACGTACGGCAATCGGCACGATCAGCGCGGCGGAGCCTAAATAGATGAGCGCCTGTATCAGCGTATGGCTATCCATGGTTGTGCGCCTCCTGCCATTCGATTAAGCGTTGCCGATAGCGGCGCGCCTGCGCCTGTAGGGTTTCGTCATCGCAGATAAAAGTGCAATGCATTGCAAACGGCGGTAGCCATGTCATGCCGCAGTAGAGGGCTGTCGCCTGCAGCGGCTGCGCCAGGACGTCGAAACCGGGAAAGGAACCAATATCAAAGTGGCTTTCGCCGCCGCCGGTAGTAACCGCCCACATCAGCGATTTACCGCGCAGCGCGATACCGTTGTGACCGTATGCCCAGCCGTGCGCCAGCACTTTATCCATCCACAGCTTGAGCAGCGGCGGCACGCTGTACCACTGCATCGGATGCTGCCAGATAACCAGATCGGCACGGGCCAGCGCCGCCTGCTCGGCGGCGATATCAATATTAAAGTCAGGATAAAGCTGATAGAGGGAGCGTATCTCTACGCCGTCAAGCGTCCCTGCCTGCTCAAGCATCCGCTTATTCGCATGCGAGTGCTGCGGATAAGGGTGCGCATAAATTATGAGGATCATTGATTAGCCTGCGTTAGCTCTTGTTGTAATCAGCAAGAGTGTAGACAGTTAATCGAATCGCTTACAATGATAAGTGTGATTTATCTCTCATTCAGGGCGAGGATCGCTCAGGCAGGGGTGACCCCGCGATACGGGGCCAGGAATAACGCTTAGTTATCCAGTTCATCCATCGATTTAACCTGATCGCGATTGATCTGCTCGGTACGACCGGTTTCCGCGTTTTTGTAGGACACCAGACCGGTGTCGTCATCCACCTGGGGTTTGCCATCGGTGACAATAGTTTTGCCATCGGTGGTTTTTAGCGACTGATTAGATGAACAGCCAGCCACGGTGAAAAGCGCAGCAGCGGCAAAAATAGCGGCGGTGAGGGGCTTGTTGTACATGGTGTTTCTCTCCCGTTATTCAGTCATATTCATTATCACCCTAACCACTTTAGGCTAGCTGACTGTCCGGGGAGAGAAAACCAGAACTCTCCGAAGTGGCCTGTTAGCGCCGATCCCTCTGTTTTTGTTCGAAGTTCACCGCCGCGCCGATCAGGTTAGCATCGTTGCGGTATTGGCAGAGCACCACCTGCGGTAAAAATTCTGCTAAATCTTTTTCATTCACCAGCTCGTTCAGGCGCTGCTTGATGCCGTTAAAAATCTTATCGCTGGCGGAGATACCGCCGCCGATAATCAGGCAGTCTGGGTCGTAGCACACCTGCAAATTCAGTAAGCCTATCGCCATCCAGTGGTAAAACTGCGCCACTTCCTGCTTCGCGATATTGTCGCCCTCCTCGGCCAGGCGAAAGACATCCTCTCCGGAGACGGAGTCAGCCGCCAGCGACATGCGCCGGGCATAACGATGCGCCGTAGCGACGGCGGTTGCCAGTTCGCTAAAGGTTTGCCCCTCGTGCAGGGTCATCATGCCAAATTCCCCGGCGTAGCGATGGCTGCCGTGGCGCAGGACTTTATTGTCGACAATGGCGCCACCGATACCTGAACCGGCAATCACAAACAGTACGCTGTCATACTCGCGGCCCGCGCCCAATGCCGCCTCGGCGATACCCGCCGAGTTGGCGTCGTTCTCAATGCATACCGGCAGTGAAAACAGCCTGGAAAGCTCTTCGACGATGGGAAAGTGATGAATATAGGGAATGGCGCTCAGGCCGCTAATGACCCCGCTCTGCGGATCCACGCACCCAGGAGCACTAATTGAGATCCCATTAATGGCGTAGCGCGACTGAAACTGTTGATAAAGTTCCAATAGCCGATTTTTCATCTCTTCCCAGCTATCAGGCGTCTCAACCGATGTGGTATCCTTCAGCTCCCCCTGCTGCCAGACGCCATATTTAATCGATGTACCGCCCCAATCAAACAAAAGTATCGCCATGTCGTTATCCTTGCGTGCGTCATGAAATGGTTTTGTTCCATTAAGGATGAACCCTCTCCCGCCATTTCGCTTTATCGCAACGCAAAAAAAAAGCGCCTCCGGCGTTGGCCACCGGAGGCGCTTTTACTGGCAGATGAGATTACTTTTTAATCTGCGCGTGCATTTCCTGCACCGAGGTCACTTTCTCTATCGCGTTGGCATTGAGGGCCATTGCGGTAGCGAAACCGCCGTTCAGCGTGGTGTCGTAGTGCACTTTGTACTGCAGGGCGCTGCGGCGAATCAGCTTGGAGTCTTCAATCGCCTGACGGCCTGCGGTGGTGTTGATGATGTAGGTGTATTCGCCATTCTTGATGCGGTCCTGAATGTGCGGACGGCCTTCATGCACCTTGTTCACCAGACGCGGGTTGATGCCGGCTTCGCCCAGCACAATCGCAGTACCGTGGGTTGCATCCAGCTCGAAACCAAACTTCAGCAGTTTTGCCGCCAGATCCACCACGCGCTCTTTGTCGCCTTCGCGTACGGAGAGCAGCGCGCGTCCCTGTTTCTTCATCGTCGAGTTGCTGCCTAACTGCGCCTTGGCGAACGCTTCCGCGAAGGTGCGGCCAACGCCCATGACTTCACCGGTAGAGCGCATTTCTGGCCCTAACAGCGGGTCAACGCCCGGGAATTTGTTAAACGGCAGAACCACCTCTTTCACCGAATAGTACGGCGGGATGATCTCTTTAGTGACGCCCTGCTGAGCCAGCGTTTTGCCCGCCATCACGCGCGCCGCGACTTTCGCCAGCGGTACGCCGGTGGCTTTCGAGACAAACGGGACGGTACGCGCCGCGCGCGGGTTGACTTCAATCAGGTAGACTTCGTTGTTTTTGACCGCAAACTGCACGTTCATCAGACCGCGTACCTGCAGCTCAAAGGCCAGCTTCTGCACCTGCTCGCGCATCACATCCTGAATTTCCTGGCTCAGGGTGTAGGCCGGCAGCGAACACGCGGAGTCGCCGGAGTGTACGCCCGCCTGCTCGATATGCTCCATGATGCCGCCAATCAGCACCATTTCGCCGTCGCAGATGGCATCGACGTCAACTTCAACCGCATCGTCAAGGAAGCGGTCCAGCAGCACCGGCGCATCGTTAGAGACGCTGACGGCGGTCTGGAAGTAGCGACGCAGGTCGATTTCGTCGTAGACGATTTCCATCGCGCGGCCGCCGAGAACGTAGGACGGGCGCACCACCAGCGGGTAGCCAATCTCTTTCGCCTTCTCGACCGCCATTTCGATCGCGGTCACGGTGGCGTTCGCCGGCTGCTTCAGTTTCAGGCGGTCAACCGCGTGCTGGAAGCGCTCACGGTCTTCCGCACGGTCGATTGCATCCGGGCTGGTGCCGATAACCGGCACGCCTGCGGCTTCCAGCGCGCGCGCCAGCTTCAGCGGCGTCTGGCCGCCGTACTGCACGATAACGCCTTTCGGCTTCTCAATGCGCACGATTTCCAGCACGTCTTCCAGCGTCACCGGTTCAAAGTAGAGGCGGTCAGAGGTGTCGTAATCGGTAGAGACGGTTTCCGGGTTACAGTTGACCATAATGGTCTCGTAGCCGTCTTCGCGCAGCGCCAGGGAGGCATGGACGCAGCAGTAGTCGAACTCGATGCCCTGGCCGATACGGTTCGGGCCGCCGCCGAGCACCATGATTTTATCGCGGTCAACGGACGGATTGGCTTCGCACTCATCTTCATAGGTGGAGTACATATAGGCGGTGTCGGTAGCGAATTCCGCCGCGCAGGTATCCACGCGCTTGTAGACCGGATGCAGGTCATACTGGTCGCGCAGCTTGCGGATTTCCGCTTCGCGCACGCCAGCCAGCTTCGCCAGACGCGCATCGGCAAAGCCTTTACGCTTGAGCTGACGCAGGAAGTCGGCGTCGAGGCCGGTAATACCGACTTCAGCCACTTTCTCCTCCAGACGCACCAGCTCTTCAATCTGCACCAAGAACCAGCGGTCGATATTGGTCAGGTTGAACACGCCATCAACGGAGAGGCCCGCGCGGAAAGCGTCAGCGATGTACCAGATACGCTCAGCGCCAGCGTCTTTCAGTTCGCGGCGAATCTTGGTCAACGCTTCCGGATCATCGAGGCTCACTTTCGGGTCGAAGCCGGTGGCGCCCACTTCCAGGCCGCGCAGCGCTTTCTGCAGGGATTCCTGCTGGGTGCGGCCAATCGCCATCACTTCGCCCACCGATTTCATCTGGGTGGTCAGACGGTCGTTGGCGCCGACGAATTTTTCAAAGTTGAAGCGTGGGATTTTGGTCACAACGTAGTCGATGGACGGCTCAAACGACGCCGGGGTGCGGCCGCCGGTGATATCGTTCATCAGCTCATCAAGGGTGTAACCGACCGCCAGCTTCGCCGCCACTTTAGCGATCGGGAAGCCGGTGGCTTTCGAGGCCAGCGCCGAGGAGCGGGAGACGCGCGGGTTCATTTCGATAACGATCAGGCGGCCATCTTTCGGGTTCACCGAGAACTGAACGTTGGAACCGCCGGTCTCTACGCCGATTTCACGCAGTACCGCCATCGAGGCGTTACGCATGATTTGGTACTCTTTATCGGTCAGGGTCTGTGCCGGCGCGACGGTGATGGAGTCGCCGGTGTGGATGCCCATTGCGTCGAAGTTTTCAATAGAGCAGACGATGATGCAGTTGTCGTTTTTATCACGCACCACTTCCATCTCGTACTCTTTCCAGCCAATCAGCGACTCATCAATCAGCAGCTCATTCGTCGGCGAGAGATCCAGACCGCGTTCGCAGATTTCTTCGAACTCTTCGCGGTTGTAGGCGATACCGCCGCCGGTGCCGCCCATAGTAAAGGAAGGACGGATGATGCACGGGAAGCCAACTTCAGCGGCAACCGCCAGCGCTTCTTCCATGGTATGTGCGATCCCGGAACGCGCGGTGTCGAGGCCAATTTTCTTCATTGCCACGTCGAAACGGCGGCGGTCTTCCGCTTTATCAATCGCGTCGGCGGTCGCGCCAATCATGGTCACGCCGAACTCTGCCAGCACGCCCTGACGCTCCAGCTCCAGCGCGCAGTTCAGCGCCGTCTGGCCGCCCATGGTCGGCAGAACCGCATCCGGACGCTCTTTCTCAATGATCTTGCGCACCACTTCCCAGTGAATCGGCTCGATGTAGGTAGCATCGGCCATTTCCGGGTCGGTCATGATGGTGGCCGGGTTAGAGTTCACCAGAATGACGCGGTAGCCCTCTTCGCGCAGCGCTTTACACGCCTGGGCGCCGGAGTAGTCAAATTCACACGCCTGACCGATAACAATCGGGCCCGCGCCCAGAATCAGGATGCTTTTTATATCTGTACGTTTTGGCATGGCTCTCTTAACTCCTGATTATTTCGCGGACTGACGGTACTGCTTAATTAACTCGATAAAATGGTCGAACAGCGGTGCGGCATCGTGCGGGCCGGGGCTCGCCTCCGGGTGTCCCTGGAAGCTGAACGCCGGTTTGTCAGTACGATGAATCCCCTGCAGGGTGCCGTCGAACAGCGACTTATGGGTGACGCGCAGGTTGGCCGGCATAGACGCTTCATCCACCGCGAAACCGTGGTTCTGCGCGGTGATCATCACCACGTTGTTATCAATATCTTTTACCGGATGGTTGCCGCCGTGGTGGCCGAACTTCATCTTCACGGTCTTCGCGCCGCTCGCCAGCGCCAGCAGCTGGTGGCCGAGGCAAATGCCGAATACAGGAACGCTGATTTCCAGAAACTTCTCAATCGCGTCGATAGCGTAGTCACAAGGCGCCGGGTCGCCGGGACCGTTGGACAGGAAGATCCCGTCCGGATTCATCTTCAGCACCTCTTCGGCAGGAGTCTTAGCCGGAACCACCGTCAGACGGCAGCCGCGGTCTACCAGCATGCGCAAAATGTTGCGCTTGGCGCCGAAATCGTAGGCCACCACGTGAAACGGCAGCTCGCTTTCCGCTTTGGCTTCCGGCAGGTCACCCGCAAGGGTCCAGCTTCCCTGCGTCCAGCTGTAGGTTTCTGCGGTGGTTACTTCCTTCGCCAGATCCATACCGTTAAGGCCCGGGAACGCTTTTGCCTTTTCCAGCGCCAGCTGCGCATCCGGGCTATCGCCGGCGATGATGCAGCCGTTCTGCGCGCCTTTTTCACGCAGCAGGCGGGTCAGCTTACGGGTGTCGATATCGGCAATCGCTACAATGTTATGGCGCTTCAGATAAGAAGAGAGGTCTTCGGTATTGCGGAAGTTGCTGGCAATCAGCGGCAGATCGCGAATGACCAGACCCTGCGCGTGTACCTGAGAAGATTCTTCATCGGCGGCATTGGTGCCGACATTGCCGATATGGGGATAAGTTAGAGTGACGATTTGGCGGGAATAGGAAGGATCAGTGAGGATTTCTTGATAACCGGTCATTGAAGTATTGAAAACGACTTCCCCAACCGCCGTGCCGGTAGCCCCAATGGCCCGACCGTGAAACTGGGTTCCGTCTTCCAGAACCAATAGCGCTGACTTAATCAAAACACCCTCCAGAGAATATCCACTCACTTTATTTGCATATTAATTCATAATGTAGATCTGAATCAATGCAAATCTGTTGCCCGCAGAATTTTGGCAAACGGCGGCATTCTGGAGAGATGGCGGGTAAAAGTCAACTTAAAGCGGATATTTTTAATCTTGTTTCAGGCGACTACTCTGTAATCTCTGCTTTAAGCGGCAAAAAGATCAACTAACTCGCCTGGGAAAACGCTTGCGGAGGCGGAAGAGTGTAAAAACTGCGCTCAAGGTGTAAAAAAGTGGACCGGATGGTCAAAATTTACAATAAAACAACAAAATCAGGGTAGATAATGTATTTTTTTGAAGAGTTCAGCCAATAAAAATCGCAAAAATCAAAAAATAAAAAAGGGCAATAAAGCATTGCCCCTTGCAATCAATTACTTATTGAAAGCAATAACCACATCACGATGGGTAATAATCGTTATAAAGAGTTCAGTTCAAGCACATCACGCATATCAAAAAGACCATTTTTCTTGCCTTTTAGCCATAATGCAGAGCGAACGGCACCATTTGCAAAAGTCATCCGGCTGGAAGCCTTATGGCTGATTTCAATACGTTCGCCGATATCCGCAAACATCGCCGTATGTTCGCCGACGATATCCCCGGCGCGCACGGTTGCAAAGCCGATGGTGCCGGGAACGCGCTCACCGGTATAGCCTTCGCGACTGTATACCGCACACTCCTTCAGATCTTTATCCAGCGCGCCGGCAATCGCCTCGCCCATCGCCAGCGCCGTACCTGATGGCGCGTCGACTTTATGGCGATGATGCGCTTCAATAATCTCAATATCGGTATAGTCGCCCATCACCTTCGCCGCTTTCTCCAGCAGCTTAAGCATAACGTTAACGCCAACGCTAAAGTTTGCGGCAAAGACGATGGCGATCTCCTGCGACGCCTCGCGAATGGCCTGCTTCCCGGCGTCGTCAAAACCGGTGGTGCCGATAACCATGCCTTTACCATGTTGACGGCAAAAAGCGAGATGGTTCAGCGTGCCTTCCGGACGGGTGAAATCGATGAAGACATCGAAATCGTCTTTTACCGCCTCAAGGCTGCTCTGCACCACCACCCCTGACTTGCCCGCGCCCGCCAGTTCGCCCGCATCGCTGCCGAGCAGCGAGGAACCTTCGCGCTCCAGCGCCGCGCCAAGCGCTGCGCCTTCCATCTGCTGTACCGCCTGAATTAACTGGCGTCCCATCCGGCCGCCCGCGCCCGCGATGGCCACGCGGATATGTGCATCATGCATAGCTATTCTCTTTTGTTAACACTACGTAAATTGTTTTCAGAGTAACCAGCCCAACGATGAGCCGCTACTCAAAAACACCGATAATTAGAAATTTATGACAAACTGCCGCCGATATCAGTAAAAACTATACGATTATGCCGGGAATCGGCCATTGGGCAGAGAGAAGGAATGAACAAATGGGGCTGGAACCCCGGTTCAGCCATGTGCAGGTCAATCCGGGGTCAGCTATCGATGAAAAACCGGGCAATTAATGCAGGAACATCTCCCCGGCAGGAAAACCAGACAGGAACCAGGTTACCGCCAGCAGGTCAGCGCTGCCGCCAGGGCTAAGATGGCGAACAATCAGTTCATCATCGAGCTGGCGCAGCGCTTCCAGCCCGCCATCGGCCAGCACTCCGCCTTCCCACAGCAGCTTTTGCGCCTGCTGCTGAACAAAATTCAGCCCTTCCAGCCCACCGCGCGATACCAGATTGGTATCGTCATTCCAGGCCATCAGATGCAGCAGGGTCTGCAATAACGCCAGATTGGCGTCGCCGGTATTCGCCATGACGCGATTGAATACCGGCATCGCCTGAGTGCGCACGGTGTGAAAGCCGCTTTCCGCTTCGCCTCTGGCACCGGAGAGCCCGTAGCGCAGGAAATGCCCTTCGCCTTTGCTCACCTTCTTTCCTTCAGAGGAGGAGAGCTCGCGCGCCACCAGGCCGCGACAGAATCGGGCCACCTGATCGCAAACCCGATGCTGTTCAACCGGCTCCCTTCTGGCAACCAGTCTTCCCGCCGCCGCGCAGAGCAGGCCAAAAGCGAAGATCGCGCCGCGATGGGTGTTCACCCCGCCGGTGGCTTCCAGCATATCCGTCTCGCAGGCCATGCCCACCGGACGCAGCATCGTCAACACCTGTTCCGGCGTGATATTGGCGGTGTCGTGTCCCATAATGAAAAACTTCTCCATCCACGGGGCGACAACCGCCGTACTGGCCTCAAAGGTGGCCAGATCCATATCCCGATGCGCGCCGGCATTACGAATATCCACCAGACCCGGCTTCGGCGTCAGGCGAACTTCAGTCAGTAGCGCCCGTCCCACGCGAGAAACCATCTCCTCAGCCGTCACCGTTTGACGGCTCAATGGCCGATGCTGGCTTATTATCACTTCGCTCATGCCTTTCTCCTCAGCGCGTTTAACCAGCGGTTTTAACCTGACGAATCACGTCGATCACCGAACCATCGCGATAGCGCACCACGGCCACGACCCGATCGGTGAATTCGATCGGATCAGGCTTGCCGGTCAACAGTTCGGCGCGCTGCTGTAGCTCTTCGATGGTCATGAGCTGGATGCCCGCGTTACGCAGGTTATCAATCAGGTCCTGACGCGCCGGGTTAACAGCAATACCGTGGTCGGTCACCAGCACATCCACGCTGGCCCCCGGCGTGACGCGAGTCAGGACTTTCTCCACCACGCACGGAATACGCCCACGCACCAGCGGCGCGGTGATAATGGTTAAATCCGCGCCTGCCGCCGTATCGCTATGGCCGCCGGACGCCCCGCGCAGGACACCGTTGGAGCCGGTCATCACGTTAACGTTAAATCCGGTGTCGATTTCCAGCGCGCTGAGCATCACCACATTCAGGCGTTCGCAGGAGATCCCTTTCGAACCGGGATTGGCGTACTGATTAGCGGAAATTTCGATATGGTTAGGGTTGTTCGCCAGCGAACGGGCGGCATCGCCGTCGAAAGATTGGGTATCCAGCAGCGCTTTGATCAAGCCCTTTTCATGCAGATCGACCATCGTGCCGGTAATCCCGCCCAAACCAAAGCTGGCGGTGATATTGTTACGACGCATCTTATCTTCGAGGAAGCGGGTTACCGCCAGCGATGCGCCGCCGGTACCGGTTTGCAAAGAGAAGCCCTCTTTGAAGTAGCCCGAATGTTCGATGACTTTAGCCGCCTGGCGGGCGATCAGCAGCTCGCGTGGGTTGCTGGTCAGACGGATCGCGCCAGCGGTGATTTTCGCCGGATCGCCGACTTCATCAACCTGCACGATCAGATCCACCTGATCCTGGGCGATGCTGGCCGGATAGTTCGGATAATCCACCCACTCTTCAGTCAGCAGTACCACGCATCTGGCGGCATCGGCATCCACTTTGGCGTAACCCAGCGAGCCGCAGCGGGATTTACCGCTAAAGCCGTTGGCATTGCCATATTCATCGCAGCACGGCACGCCGAGGAACGCCACGTCAATGGTTAGCTCACCGGTTTGCACTAAATACGCCCGGCCGCCGTGGGAATGGATTTGTACCGGATTTTCCATCAGCCCGGCGGAGATCTCTTCCCCCAGCTTCCCGCGCAGACCGGAGGTGTAAATCTGCCGGATCACGCCGTTTTTTATGTGCTCGATCAGCGGCCAGTGGGCGTCAATCAGCGAGCTTGAGGCCAGCGTCAGATCGCGAAAGCCCATTTCAGCCAGCTTCGCCACCACCATATTGACCACCTTGTCACCGCCGCGAAACGCGTGATGGAAGGAGATGGTCATACCGTTTTGCAGCCCGGAGCGGCGAATCGCCTCCTCCAGCGAAGCGCAGACTTTACGCTGCCGCTTTTCGCTTTCACTGGCCAGCCACGGACTCTTCGCCGTTACCCCTGCGTAAGGTTCTAATCCTTCCGGCATGACGTACTGTTGATTAAGCATTGCCACGGTCTCTTTCATTATTTCCTCCTTAATCACGAATGCCGAAAGCCGACAGCGCCACGACTTTGCGCGCATGATCGATAATCGGTCCATCTATCATCTTGCCGTTTAGCGAGACCACGCCGAGTCCGCGTTCTTCCGCCTCTTCCGCCGCCGCGATGACGTCCCGCGCATGCTCAACTTCTTTCAGCGTTGGGGCATAAACCTGGTGCAGCAGCTCAATCTGGCGCGGGTTAACCAGCGATTTGCCGTTAAAGCCGAGATTTTTCGCCAGATTCGCTTCCGCGAGGAAACCCTCTTCATTGTTAATGTCCGACCACACGACGTCATAGGCCGCGATTCCGGCGACGCGGGCCGCGTGCAGCACCGCGCAGCGGGCGTAGAACAGCTCCGTGCCGTCGCCGCGGCAGGTCCCCATATCCATGACGTAGTCGAAGGCCGCCAGCGCAATGGCCGACAGACGCGGACTGGCGCGGGCGATTTCTACCGCGTTCACCACGCCCAGCGCCGACTCAATCGCCGCCATTAATTTGGTGCTGCCCACCTCCCGGCCGCACTCGCGCTCAATACGTTCGACGTGAGCCTCCAGCTCATGAATATCTTCTTTGCTATCGGTTTTCGGCAGACGCACCATGTCGACACCTGCCCGCACCACCGCCTCAAGGTCGGCAAGGCCGAACGGCGTGCTGAGCGGGTTAATACGCACCACGGTTTCCACATCCCGGTAGAGCGGATGCTGGAGCGCATGATGCACCAGCAGGCGAGCGGTATCTTTTTCTCGTAGCGAGACGGCGTCTTCGAGGTCAAACATCACCGCGTCAGCGCCGTAGACAAAAGAGGTGCTTAACATCGCGGCGTTGGCGCCGGGGATAAACAGCATACTGCGACGAGGTTTCATAGCTGGCTCCATTGCGGTTGAGATTGTTGCGCCGCGCGCAGCGCTGCGGCCTGGACGCGAGCCTTCAGCACGCATTCGAGCGCGCCTTTATCATCGACGACGACGTTCGCCCGGGTAACGCCAAGCTGGGTCAGCGTCTCTCTGACGACGCGTTCAATCGCCGCGCCAAACTGCTGCTTCACAATGCTGTCGATTTCAAGCTGAATACCTGGCTCATTCGCAGGCCCAATCCTGACCATCACATCGCTGGACTCCAGCGTGCCGGCCAGGGCGTCAATCATCATTTCCATAGAGGCTGATCCTTAGTTATGGCGGTAAAATCAGGCGGTCTGGCGTTCGCTTTCCGCCAGATGCATCAGAAAAGCGAGCGTTCCCGGCGGTACCAGCGGCTCGATAGCCGACCACTGGCGCTGCTGATACAGCTTGCGCACCCGGGAAGCGGAAATCGGCGCGCCCTCTTTCTCAACCCGCGCCAGCTCAACCACTTCAATGGTCGGCGCGTCGCCGGGCGCTTCCAGCAGCTGTCGCATACGCAGGTTGTAATTACGGGTTAATTCGCACAGCGGTTCGCTGCCGACAAAGCGGTGGGTGACCCCCAGCGCCGGAGCTAAATGTTCGCGAAACAGCTGCAGATCGATCTGGCAGTGGCAATCGTCAACCACGCCTTTGTCTTTCAGGAAGTAGCCGGGGAAAGTGGCGCGCGAGATCAGATAGGCCGATCCCGGATGCAGGGTCACGTTATCGATCCCGGCGATCCCCTGCTCGATCAGCGCCACGCGATCCTGGTAGCTGAAAAATGAAGCATCTTCCTTCACCACGAAAAGATGCAGCCAGTCGCACTGGCGAGCGGCTTGCTCCACCAGCCAGCGATGCCCCAGCGTAAAGGGATTGGCGTTCATTACGATGGCGCCGATTTTTTCTCCGGGCTGGCGATACATCCTGAGCTGGCGGCAATAGCGGGCCAGGCGTTCGCGGCTGTTCTCCATCAAAACGGCCCTGTCGCCCGCACGGGCGATAGGCCAGAAACCGGCGCAGGAAAAGAGCGCCGCGTTATAAGGTTTAGTGAACAGAAACAGCTCGCTGCGGCCCAGCTCATACGCCAGGGTCATCAGTTCAGTCAGCAGCTTCAGGCTAAGCCCTTCTCCCTGCAGCGACGGGTCGACGGCAATGCACTTCAGCACGCATCCGGCAATCGCGCCGCAGCCAACAATGCGCCGCTGGTACTCGGCGACAATCACTATTTCGCAATCCGCCTCCAGCGAGAGCTGATGCTGATGAAGAAAGAGGTCAACGGCCTCTCGCCGCCGGGGATCTTTCTGTACCACGACGCGTTTTAATATCAGATTCATTTTTTTCGCGCTTCATTGACCAAAACGAGCTGTATTTCGCCACCGTTCCCGTAGCGGTTCTTTTATTTGAATCACACTTTTCCCCGTACCTTAATTTGCTTTATGGTTTTTATGTTGTTAATTAATTCAGAAGAATAAAAACAATTAAATTAATTAAAAACACGACTAATCAGTGAACGTAATCACATATCGCCGTAGCGCATCTTTATTATTATGCCGCCGTCCTATTATTGCTTTTTCTAACGGCATTATTCCTTTTTTTAACAGGGTGACGTCATATGACTAATATGAGCCAGGCTCCTTCGACGGAGAAAAATGGTGTAAGTGAACTGCTGAAGTTTAAAATCTTCGGCATGCCGCTTCCGCTATACGCGTTTGCGTTAATCACTTTACTACTTTCACATTTTTATAACGCGCTGCCGACCGACATTGTTGGCGGCTTCGCCATCATGTTTATTATCGGCGCCATCTTTGGCGAAATTGGCAAACGGCTGCCGATATTTAATAAATATATTGGCGGCGCGCCGGTGATGATCTTCCTCGTAGCTGCTTATTTCGTTTACGCAGGCATTTTTACCCAAAAAGAAATTGATGCAATCACTAATGTGATGGATAAAAGCAATTTCCTGAACTTATTCATCGCAGTTTTGATAACTGGCGCAATTCTCTCGGTTAACCGTAAACTGCTGTTGAAATCGCTGCTGGGTTATATTCCGACGATCCTTATGGGGATCCTCGGCGCATCTATCTTCGGGATTATCATCGGCCTGTGCTTCGGTATTTCCGTAGACCGCATCATGATGCTGTACGTTCTGCCGATTATGGGCGGCGGCAACGGCGCAGGCGCGGTTCCGCTGTCCGAAATTTATCACTCCGTCACCGGCCGCTCCCGTGAAGAGTACTACTCCACCGCGATTGCCATTCTGACCATCGCCAATATCTTCGCCATCGTTTTTGCCGCACTGCTCGATATTATCGGTAAAAAACACACCTGGCTGAGCGGGGAAGGCGAACTGGTACGTAAAGCCTCCTTTAAAGTCGATGATGATGAAAAAGCAGGCCAGATTACCCATCGCGAAACGGCGGTCGGCCTGGTGCTCGCCACCACCTGTTTCCTGCTGGCCTACGTCATTGCTAAGAAAATTTTGCCAAGCATTGGCGGTGTCTCAATCCACTATTTCGCCTGGATGGTGCTGATCGTCGCGGCGCTGAATGCTTCCGGCCTCTGCTCGCCGGAGATCAAAGCCGGGGCCAAACGCCTGTCTGACTTCTTCTCTAAGCAGCTGCTGTGGGTACTGATGGTCGGCGTCGGCGTGTGCTACACCGACCTGCAGGAAATTATCGACGCGATTACCTTCGCGAACGTCATCATCGCTGCGGTAATCGTTGTAGGTGCTGTCGTCGGGGCGGCCGTCGGCGGCTGGATGATTGGCTTCTTCCCGATCGAATCCGCCATCACCGCAGGCCTGTGCATGGCTAACCGCGGCGGCTCAGGCGACCTGGAAGTGCTCTCTGCCTGTAACCGTATGAATCTTATCTCTTATGCGCAAATCTCCTCCCGTCTGGGCGGCGGTATTGTGCTGGTCATCGCCAGCATTGTGTTCGGCATGATGATGTAACCAACACGCACGATGGCGATGTTTGAGCGTCAACCACAGCGATGCCAATTAGGGGCCAGAGCCGGGGGCGGCTTCGGGAAATCCACCCTACTCCTTAGCCGGAAGCATCGTTTGGTTAGCCTTCAAACACGCCGTCGTGCCCTTACTTTAGGGTTTTTCAATGACTGAAGCTGTACTGCTGGGTGAAGGCTTCACCCTGATGTTCCTCGGCATGGGGTTCGTGCTGGCGTTTCTGTTTCTGCTGATTTTCGCCATCCAGGGCATGTCCGCCGCCGTTAACCGCTTCTTCCCTGAACCGGCTCCGGCCCCGAAGGCGGCACCTGCGCCCGCCGCGCCCGCCGACGATTTCGCCCGCTTGAAGCCGGTGATTGCCGCCGCCATCCACCACCATCGCCGCCTTAACCCTTAATTCACGGAGGAATCCATGACCGTTGCCATTACCGATGTCGTCCTGCGCGACGCCCACCAGTCCCTTTTCGCCACCCGCCTGCGCCTCGACGATATGCTGCCGGTTGCCGCTCAGCTCGACGACGTGGGCTACTGGTCCCTTGAATGCTGGGGCGGCGCCACCTTTGACGCCTGCATCCGCTTCCTCGGCGAGGACCCGTGGGTCCGCCTGCGCGAGCTCAAAAAGGCCATGCCGAAGACCCCGCTGCAGATGCTGCTCCGCGGCCAGAACCTGCTCGGCTACCGCCACTACGCCGATGACGTGGTGGAGCGCTTCACTGAGCGCGCCGTCAAAAACGGCATGGACGTGTTCCGCGTCTTCGACGCCATGAACGACCCGCGCAACATGAAAGCCGCCCTGCAGGCGGTGCGCAGCCACGGCGCCCACGCTCAGGGGACGCTCTCCTATACCACCAGTCCGGCCCACACCCTGCAGACCTGGCTGGACCTGACTGAACAGCTGCTGGAGACCGGCGTCGACTCCATCGCGATTAAAGACATGTCGGGCATTCTCACCCCGGGGGCCGCCTTTGCGCTGGTCAGCGAAATCAAGAAGCGCTATGACGTGCGCCTGCACCTGCATGCTCATGCCACCACCGGGATGGCGGAGATGGCCCTGCTGAAGGCCATCGAGGCGGGCGTCGACGGCGTTGATACCGCCATCTCTTCCATGAGCGCCACCTACGGCCACCCGGCCACCGAGGCGCTGGTGGCGACGCTGGCGGGCACAAAATATGACACCGGGCTGGATATCCTCAGGCTGGAGAGCATCGCGGCGTACTTCCGCGAGGTGCGCAGGAAATACCACGCCTTCGAAGGCCAGCTGAAGGGCACCGACAGCCGTATCCTCGTGGCCCAGGTGCCGGGCGGGATGCTCACCAACCTTGAGGGCCAGCTGAAGCAGCAGAACGCCGCCCACCGTCTGGATGAGGTGCTGGCGGAAATCCCCCGCGTGCGCGAGGACCTCGGCTTCATCCCGCTGGTCACCCCGACCTCGCAGATTGTCGGCACCCAGGCGGTGCTCAACGTGCTGACCGGCGAGCGCTACAAAACCATCGCGAAGGAAACGGCGGGCATTCTGAAAGGCGAGTACGGCCACACCCCGGTGCCGGTGAACGCGGCACTGCAGGCGCGGGTGCTGGACGGGGCCGCCCCGGTGACCTGCCGCCCGGCGGATTTACTCAAACCGGAGCTGGCTGCTCTGGAAGCCGACGTGAAGCGTCAGGCGCAGGAGAAGGGCATTACGCTTGCGGAGAACGCCATCGACGACGTGCTCACCGTGGCCCTGTTCCCGCAAATCGGCCTGAAGTTCCTGGAGAATCGCAATAACCCGGCGGCGTTCGAGCCGGTGCCGCAGGCTGAAGAGGTCAAACCGGCGGCAAAAGCCGCTAAACCGGCGGCCTCCGGCGTCTACACCGTGGAAGTGGAGGGCAAAGCCTTTGTGGTGAAGGTCAGCGACGGCGGCGATATCAGCCAGCTGACCGCCGCCGCGCCGGCGGCCTCTTCCGCCCCGGCTCAGGCGGCCGCCCCGGCAGGCGCCG
>NZ_JBEAFR010000088.1:0-109418 GCF_040062315.1 Klebsiella sp. GW_Kp181 | reverse complement strand
TCCTCGGCGGCTCCGCTGACCTGGCGCCAAGTAACCTGACCCTGTGGTCCGGCTCTAAGGCTATCAACGAAGACGCTGCCGGTAACTATATCCACTACGGCGTGCGTGAATTCGGTATGACCGCGATTGCCAACGGTATCGCCCTGCACGGCGGTTTCCTGCCGTACACCTCCACCTTCCTGATGTTCGTCGAGTACGCGCGTAACGCGGTACGTATGGCGGCGCTGATGAAGCAGCGTCAGGTGATGGTCTACACCCACGACTCCATCGGTCTGGGCGAAGACGGCCCGACGCACCAGCCGGTTGAGCAGGTGGCTTCCCTGCGCGTCACCCCGAACATGTCCACATGGCGTCCGTGCGACCAGGTGGAATCCGCCATCGCGTGGAAATACGGCGTAGAGCGTCAGGACGGCCCGACCGCGCTGATTCTGTCGCGTCAGAACCTGGCGCAGCAGGAGCGCACCGAAGAGCAGCTGGCGAACGTCGCCCGCGGCGGCTACGTGCTGAAAGATTGCGCGGGCCAGCCGGAGCTGATCTTCATCGCCACCGGCTCTGAAGTGGAGCTGGCGGTTGCCGCTTACGAAAAACTGACTGCCGAAGGCGTGAAGGCGCGCGTGGTTTCCATGCCGTCCACCGATGCGTTCGACAAGCAGGATGCGGCTTACCGTGAAGCGGTGCTGCCGAAAGCGGTCTCTGCGCGCGTGGCCATCGAAGCGGGTATCGCCGACTACTGGTTCAAATACGTGGGCCTGAACGGCGCGATCGTTGGCATGACCACCTTCGGTGAGTCAGCGCCGGCGGAGCAGCTGTTTGAAGAGTTTGGCTTCACCGTGGACAACGTTGTCGCGAAAGCGAAAGCGCTGCTGTAGTCCTTTCCCCCTTCCCGGGGGCGGCGCGGTAAAGCCGCGCCTTGCCCGGGCTACGGGGCCAGCGCGGTCGGGTAGTCCGGACCGGTGCGCGGCACCGCCAGCGGGAAAAGCATCTGGTATCACCGTGGAAAACGCGGTTGCCAGAGCGGAAGCGCTGCTGTGATTATTCTCACAGCCTGATAAAACGGGTCGCTCAGGCGGCCCGTTTTTTTTAAACCACTCGCAGCAGTCTGCCTTTTTCCAGGCGCACCTGGCGGGAAAAGTGCCGCTGTGTAAAAGCCGCGTCATGGCTGATAGCCACTACGCTGGTTCCTCTTTTGCGGCAAACTGTCAGCCACGCTTCAAATATTGCCAGCCAGTGCCGATCAAAATCGCGGCTGGGTTCGTCGAGCAGCAGAATCTCTGGCGCCATGGCTTCCAGACAGGCAACGGCGACCATACGGCGCTGGGCGGTATGCAAATCCAGCGGATGCGCATCAGCTACGCTCTCCAGACTGCATAAACGCAGCGCCGCCGCGGTGCGTTGCGCAACTTCCACTGCCGGTAATTTCTGTAACCGCAGCCCATAGGCGACCTCTTCAGAGACTTTGCTGTGGAAGAGCTGGTTTTCGGCCTCCTGAAACAGGACGCCGATAATTTTGGCGCGCTGACGATTTTTATACTGCGCCATCGGCTTATTCAACAGATTGACGCTACCGGACGTTGCCGACAGCAGCCCGGCCATTACCCGCAGCAGGGTGGATTTTCCCGCGCCGTTATCGCCGGTAAGCGCCAGCCATTCGCCCTGGCCGAGCGTCAGGGAGATGTTTTGCAAACAATCATCCGCCGCGCCGGGCCAGCGCCAGGTTACCTGATTCAACGTCAACATAGCGGGGAAAGCGCTCCATCATGTAGTCGCCATCCCTGCTGACACCAGGCAAGAAAAGGCGAAGGGGTGCGTTCAAAAAGGATGATCAGTGAATGCTGCGCCAGCGCCCAGTCCCGCAGACGTGGCAGAAGCATGGTGGTAGCTTGCGCCGTCAGGCGGCTAAAGGCTTCATCAAGGATCAGTAGCATTGGCTGCATAGCCAGCGCGCAGGCGATCGCCACGCGCTGGGTTTCTCCACCGGAGAGCGTGGACGGATGGCGGTGACGTAACTCCTGGCACTCCATCAGCGAGAGCGCCGCGTCAACACGACGCATAATCTCGTCTTCGTGAAGGCAAAGATTTTCAGGGCCAAAAGCGACCTCTTCTTCAACGCTGAAGGTACAACCGGAAAGCTGGAGATAGGGGGATTGCTGGACCAGCTGGATGGTCTGCGCCCGTTCGACCAGTGATTGCTGTCCAATAGGGATGCCAAGCAGAGTACCATGACCTTCGATATCGCCGGGCAGAAAATCCGGATACCAGCCCGCCATAATCTGCGCCAGAGTGCTTTTCCCGCTGCCGTTATCGCCAAAAATCGCCACCATGCCGGGCTGCGAATAATGGAAATCAAAGCATGATGAAGGACCCGTTGCCCGGGTCGGGTGATAACGGAACTGTTCTAACGTAACCATAGCCAGGCTCCCGCTTCAGCGACCATCGCCAGCAGCATGCCGCAACGCGCCAGACGTTGTAAGGTGCTGTCTTTCGGCGCCCAAAGCGTAGTGCGCCGACGATGTAAACGAAATGCCCGCATATCCAGAGCCGCCCCGCGTATCGCCAGATCGTTAAGCGCGTTATGGGTCAGAGGGATAATGAGCGCAGGCATTGCGCGCAGCCGCTGATATCCATTCTCGTCCAGCGGTACGCCGCGGGCGCGTTGGGCTTCGTGGATAATCGTCAACTGGCGCTTTAGCTGTTCGACAACCAGCAGCGGGCCAGCGAACAGATAAGCGACGCCCGGCGGCAGGCGTGAGGCAAACAGGGCGCGAATAAAGCGCTGTACCGGTACGTACTCCATCCAGAGCTGTGACGTGGAAACAATCGCCAGAATTCTCAGCCACAGCGTGATGGCGTTCGCCCAGCGCTGCGGGTCGCGGGGCTGGCCGCTCAGCCACTGGGTAAACCAGCCGCCGTGGACCAGCCACAGGCCAATGCCCAGCGAGAGTAGTAGCCAGGCGACATATTTTGCCCGCCGTCGCGTTGCTTTTAGCAGCACTAAACTGAGAAAAGCCGCGGCGCTATACACCGGCAGCACCGTATCCGTCGGTAGCAGCAGCGTGGTCACTGCCGCCAGCGCCCAGAGCGTTAAGGAGGTAAAAGGGTGCATTTAGCGTACGGCGGACATAGCAGGAAAATGGCGCAACGTACGCAGCGGCAGCTGGCGCAACAGGGTCCAGACGATAATCGCGGTAAGAATTTTATCCACCAGATTGGCGCCTAAGACGGTAATCGCCACCGACTCCAGCAGATTCTGACCTACCGAATGCATCCAGGCGACGAACAGATCCGCACCGCTTCCCGTCACGCCGCCAAACAGCGCCGTCCGCAGCGGCACGGCAACCGCGGTCACGGCGAGGGTAATGACAACCCCGCTAATGATCACCTTAGGTAAAGTGCGGAACCATCCCGCTCTCGCCAGCCATCCGGCAACCAGGCCAATCACCATAGCCACTGGCGCAAAGGCGGCGGCAATCGGATCGGTCAGCAGACCCCACAGAAGATTGGTCAGTAAACCGGTCAACATGCCAATGACCGGTCCGAGTAGAACCGCGCTGATTAAGGTGCCGATTGAATCGAGAAAAATGGGAAGTTTTAACATACTGATGAGCTGTCCGCCGATCATGTTGATGGCGACGGCGATCGCAATCAGCACCAGGGACTGGCTGGTAAATTGGCGACGAGCCATAGAAACCTCTTTAAGGGAAAAGTTATCGGGATGAGATGACCAGTTCGTCATAGCCGGAAAGCGCGCAAGGCTGACGGCTAAATGCCAGGGAGGTCAGTTCGCCTATCACCAGCTCAAGGGTGGTGCGGACGGTACAGCCGGGCATCATATGGCCGCCGAGCATCGCGCCTTGCGGATCGGATATCGCTAAATGAAGATGTTCTCCTTTCAATTCCAGCGTGCCATTCAGCGAGATAACCTCGTAGGTTCCGTTCAGTAAGGTGGTCTCATCCTGGCCAGCAAAACGTAGTGCCGCATTGCTTAAGCTACCGGTACAGCCGGCGATCCAGGCTGCCTGAATATGGTGCAGTTGCAGGAAGGCGCGCAGGCGTGAAAAAACCTCCTCGCCCGGAAGTAAGCGAAGCGCATAGTAACGTGCCGCAGAGGGCTGCAAGTGGGGAATGGTCATCTTTTTCGAGGGACTCCGAGACTCGGACGTAGCGGCAATAATATCGCCGCTGTTCAGTATGGTTTCTGATATAAATCAGTAATTGCGGCACGACAACGAAAAGATCTTGCTACGCTTATTCGTAATTCTGGAATATGGAATAAATGCCGCCCCAGAAGGGGTAAAAGTGTGATGTAAGTCAGATAAATGGTTTCTCCAGCTGGACAATCATTCCTTTTATTCCTCGTTTGGCTTATTCTAGCTGAAGCGTTTCAGTCGTCTAAATGTTCGACAATTAATCAATCAGTCGCAGTTTGCGACAGGTAAGGTTTCCCTTAGAGCGTTGCTGCATTACTCTGTCAGCCACCTCATATCATGGATAGCCTTGCAGGAGACCTATGACCATACGCATTGCGATTAATGGCTTCGGTCGCATCGGGCGTAACGTGGTTCGTGCTTTGTATGAATCCGGACGTCGTGCGGAAATCACCGTGGTGGCAATCAATGAACTGGCGGATGCTGCCGGCATCGCGCATTTATTGAAATATGACACCAGCCATGGACGCTTTGCCTGGGATGTGCGCCAGGAGAGAGAGCAGCTGTTTGTCGGCGATGATGCCATCCGTCTGCTGCATGAATCTTCCCTTGAGGCGTTGCCCTGGCGGGAACTGGCGGTTGATGTGGTGCTTGACTGCACCGGCGCTTATGGCAGCCGCGAGCATGGCGAAGCCCATCTGCGGGCCGGCGCGAAGAAAGTGCTCTTTTCACATCCTGGCGGCAACGATCTCGACGCGACGATCGTGTTTGGCGTCAACCATGATGAGCTGCGCGCTGAGCACCGTATCGTCTCCAACGCCTCCTGCACCACCAACTGCATTATTCCGGTCATTAAGCTGTTAGATGATGCCTACGGCATAGAGTCAGGAACGGTAACCACGATTCACTCCGCGATGCACGATCAGCAGGTTATCGATGCTTACCATCCGGATTTGCGCCGGACGCGAGCGGCCAGTCAGTCGATCATCCCGGTTGATACTAAGCTTGCTGCGGGGATCACGCGTATTTTCCCTCAGTTTAACGATCGCTTTGAAGCTATCGCGGTCCGTGTACCGACGATTAATGTGACGGCGATCGACCTTAGCGTCACGGTGAAAAAACCGGTAAAAGCGAGTGAAGTCAATCAGTTGCTGCAAAAAGCAGCACAGGGTGCATTTCATGGTATAGTTGACTATACGGAATTGCCGTTAGTCTCGATAGATTTCAACCACGATCCGCATAGCGCCATCGTCGATGGCACGCAAACGCGGGTAAGTGGCGCGCATTTGATCAAAACGCTGGTCTGGTGCGATAACGAATGGGGCTTTGCTAACCGGATGCTCGACACCACGTTAGCGATGGCCGCACAAGGTTTCAGGTAAGGCGCTCAGGCGCCTGCAAAACTTTATCAAGAATCAACGAGAGGATTCACCATGTCTGTAATTAAGATGACCGATCTGGATCTGGCTGGTAAACGCGTTTTTATCCGTGCGGATCTGAACGTACCGGTTAAAGAAGGGAAAGTAACCAGCGATGCGCGTATCCGTGCTTCTCTGCCGACCATCGAACTGGCCCTGAAACAGGGTGCGAAAGTGATGGTCACTTCCCACCTGGGTCGTCCTACCGAAGGCGAGTACAACGAAGAATTCTCTCTGCTGCCGGTTGTTAACTATCTGAAAGACAAACTGTCTAACCCGGTACGTCTGGTTAAAGATTACCTGGACGGCGTTGAAGTCGCTGCCGGCGAGCTGGTGGTTCTGGAAAACGTTCGCTTTAACAAAGGCGAGAAAAAAGATGACGAAGCGCTGTCGAAAAAATACGCTGCGCTGTGCGATGTCTTCGTTATGGATGCGTT
Source organism: Klebsiella sp. GW_Kp181 (assembly GCF_040062315.1). Taxonomy (NCBI): domain Bacteria; kingdom Pseudomonadati; phylum Pseudomonadota; class Gammaproteobacteria; order Enterobacterales; family Enterobacteriaceae; genus Klebsiella; species Klebsiella sp. GW_Kp181. The sequence goes on along the minus strand of NZ_JBEAFR010000088.1, from coordinate 103,418 downwards.
CGGTACTGCTCACCGCGCGCAGGCTTCTACTCACGGTATCGGCAAATTCGCTGACGTCGCTTGTGCAGGTCCGCTGCTGGCCGCTGAGCTGGACGCCCTGGGTAAAGCACTGAAAGAACCGGCTCGTCCGATGGTAGCTATCGTCGGTGGTTCTAAAGTTTCCACTAAACTGACCGTTCTGGACTCCCTGTCTAAAATCGCTGACCAGCTGATCGTCGGCGGCGGCATCGCCAACACCTTCGTTGCCGCTCAGGGCCACAACGTGGGTAAATCCCTGTACGAAGCCGATCTGGTTGACGAAGCTAAACGCCTCCTGACGACCTGCGATATCCCGGTTCCGACTGACGTTCGCGTAGCGACCGAGTTCTCTGAAACCGCAACCGCTACCCTGAAATCTGTTAACGACATTAAAGATGACGAGCAGATTCTGGACCTGGGCGATGCTTCCGCAGAGAAACTGGCTGAAATCCTGAAAAACGCCAAAACCATCCTGTGGAATGGCCCGGTCGGCGTGTTCGAATTCCCGAACTTCCGCAAAGGGACTGAAATCGTGGCTAACGCCATCGCAGATAGCGAAGCGTTCTCCATCGCAGGCGGCGGCGACACCCTGGCAGCAATCGACCTGTTCGGCATTGCTGACAAAATCTCCTACATCTCCACCGGCGGCGGCGCATTCCTCGAATTCGTGGAAGGTAAAGTTCTGCCGGCAGTAGCCATGCTCGAAGAGCGCGCTAAGCAGTAATTCAGTTCAGGCGGGGAGACCCGCCTGTTTTTCAGCGCGCGTAAAAGCTCGCGAACCTTCTTCAACGGTCGAAGATACAGATACAGGACTACGTAACATGTCTAAAATTTTTGATTTCGTAAAACCGGGCGTCATCACTGGCGACGACGTTCAGAAAGTGTTCCAGGTAGCTAAAGAAAACAACTTTGCTCTGCCAGCGGTAAACTGCGTGGGTACAGATTCCATCAACGCCGTTCTGGAAGCAGCTGCAAAAGTTCGTTCTCCGGTTATCGTTCAGTTCTCTAACGGCGGCGCAGCGTTCATCGCGGGCAAAGGCGTGAAAACTGACGTTCCTCAGGGCGCAGCCATCCTGGGCGCTATCTCTGGCGCGCATCACGTTCATCAGATGGCTGAACACTACGGTGTTCCGGTTATCCTGCACACTGACCACTGCGCTAAGAAACTGCTGCCGTGGATCGACGGTCTGCTGGACGCGGGTGAAAAACACTTCGCCGCGACCGGTAAACCGCTGTTCTCTTCTCACATGATTGACCTGTCTGAAGAGTCCCTGCACGAAAACATCGAGATCTGTTCTAAGTACCTGGCGCGTATGGCCAAAATGGACATGACTCTGGAAATCGAACTGGGCTGCACCGGCGGCGAAGAAGACGGCGTGGACAACAGCCACATGGACGCTTCCGCTCTGTATACCCAGCCGGAAGACGTTGATTACGCCTACACTGAGCTGAGCAAAATCAGCCCGCGTTTCACCATCGCCGCTTCCTTCGGTAACGTACACGGCGTTTACAAGCCGGGCAACGTGGTGCTGACCCCGACTATCCTGCGCGACTCTCAGGAATACGTTTCTAAGAAACATAACCTGCCGCACAACAGCCTGAACTTCGTCTTCCACGGCGGTTCCGGTTCTTCCGCTCAGGAAATCAAAGACTCCGTAAGCTACGGCGTGATCAAAATGAACATCGATACCGATACCCAATGGGCAACCTGGGACGGTATCCTGCAGTACTACAAAGCTAACGAAGCTTACCTGCAGGGTCAGCTGGGCAACCCGAAAGGCGAAGACCAGCCGAACAAGAAATACTACGATCCGCGCGTATGGCTGCGCGCTGCACAGACGTCCATGGTGACTCGTCTGGAGCAGGCATTTAAAGAGCTGAACGCGATCGACGTTCTGTAAGAAAGTTTCGTTTCTTACCCGGAAGCCCGCAGAAATGCGGGCTTTTTTATTATCTCAACGACATGAAATGTTGCTAAATAAATGTGATCAATTTGGCAAAACGGACTCTTTTTGTTTACCCTTAACCTGTTTGCAATTATCAGGTTTGGTTATTTTATTTCCCGTCCGGGTATCCATAAGGAAAGTTGAATGGAAGATTTGAACGTTGTCGATAGCATAAATAACGCCGGTTCATGGCTGGTGCGCAATCAGGCATTACTGCTGAGCTATGCCGTCAACATTGTCGCGGCCATCGCGATTATTATTGTTGGTCTGATCGTGGCGCGGATTGTTTCCAACACCGTCAATCGCCTGATGCGGGCTCGACATATTGATGCCACCGTTGCCGATTTTCTTTCTGCGCTGGTACGCTACGCCGTCATTGCTTTCACGCTGATCGCCGCCCTCGGCCGCGTGGGTGTGCAAACCGCTTCGGTTATCGCGGTACTTGGCGCCGCGGGCTTAGCCGTCGGTCTGGCGCTGCAGGGGTCGCTGTCTAACCTTGCCGCTGGGGTCCTGCTGGTCGTTTTCCGCCCATTCCGCGCTGGTGAATACGTTGACCTTGGCGGTATCGCGGGTACCGTGCTGAACGTGCAGATTTTCTCCACGACCCTGCGCAGCGCAGATGGCAAAATTGTGGTGGTACCGAACGGTAAAATCATTGCCGGGAATATCATCAACTTCTCTCGCGAGCCGGTACGTCGCAACGAGTTTATTATCGGCGTGGCCTACGATGCGGACATCGACCAAGTGAAGCAGCTGCTCACCAACATCATCGAATCGGATGAACGTATTCTCAAAGATCGTGAAATGACCGTTCGCCTGAATGAACTGGGCGCTTCATCTGTGAACTACGTGGTGCGCGTATGGAGTAAGAGCAGCGATCTGCAAAGCGTGTACTGGGACGTCCTGGAGCGTATTAAGCGCGATTTTGACGCCAACGGCATCAGCTTCCCGTATCCGCAGATGGATGTTCATGTCATTCGTCCGCAGGAAAAAGCAGAATAATTTCCCTTTTAATACAGGCCGGTATATCCGGCCTTTTTTGTACCCAGTATTAGTCGTCCTTATTAGCGATTAAAATTTTCAATTTCCTCTAATGATTTCTGCACGCTATATTCCCCGGCATTGACTCTTTCAGTGGAAATTCCTCTCGATGTTATCGTATTACTTTCAGGGCCTTGCCCTGGGAGCGGCTATGATTTTGCCGCTCGGTCCGCAAAACGCTTTTGTGATGAATCAGGGTATTCGTCGTCAGTACCATCTGATGATTGCTTTGCTATGCGCCATCAGCGATCTGCTGCTTATCTGCGCCGGAATTTTTGGCGGCAGCGCGCTGCTGATGCAGTCCCCGTGGCTGCTGGCGCTGGTGACCTGGGGCGGCGTCGCTTTTTTATTGTGGTACGGTTTTGGCGCGCTGAAAACGGCCTTTAGCAGCAATCTGGAGCTGGCCAGCGCGGAGGTGATGAAGCAGGGGCGCTGGAAAATCATCGTCACCATGCTGGCGGTGACCTGGCTGAATCCTCACGTTTATCTGGATACGTTTGTGGTGCTCGGAAGCCTCGGCGGACAGCTGGAGATGGAGCCAAAGCGCTGGTTTGCCCTGGGCACCATCAGCGCCTCATTCTTATGGTTCTTTGGTCTGGCCCTGCTGGCCGCCTGGCTGGCCCCGCGCCTGCGCACGGCAAAAGCGCAGCGAATTATCAACGTGCTGGTCGGTCTGGTCATGTGGATCATCGCGCTGGAGCTGGCGAAAGACGGCTTCGCTCATGTGCAGGCGCTGCTTAACTAAGCCTTGTCCGATGGACTTTCTCCGCGTAAGCGCTAAGCTTGCAGGCATGCGTCTGCGTATAGACGACCAATGTAAGATGGAGAAACGACAGTGAAGTTAAAAGTCATGGCCCTGGCGGCGGCACTCGGATTTAGCGCAATGGCAGTTCAGGCCAATGAATTGCCAAACGGCCCACATATTGTTACTTCAGGTACCGCCAGCGTCGCTGCGGTTCCTGATATCGCCACGCTGGCGATTGAAGTTAACGTCTCCGCGAAAGATGCGGCATCCGCTAAAAAACAGGCAGATGAACGCGTGGCTCAGTATCTCTCCTTCCTGGAGAAGAGCGGCATTGCGAAGAAAGACATTAACTCTGCCAACCTGCGTACCCAGCCTGATTATGATTATCAGAACGGCAAAAGCATTCTTAAGGGCTATCGCGCGGTGCGTAGCGTTGAAGTCACGCTGCGCCAGCTGGATAAGCTCAACGGGTTGTTAGATGGGGCATTAAAAGCCGGTCTGAACGAGATCCGTTCGGTCTCACTGGGCGTGGCGCAGCCGGACGCTTACAAAGATAAGGCGCGAAAAGCGGCGATTGACGATGCGATTCATCAGGCTCAGGAGCTGGCTAGCGGATTCCACGGCAAACTGGGGCCGGTTTATAGCGTTCGCTATCATGTCTCCAACTACCAGCCGAGCCCGATGGTGCGGATGATGAAAGCCGATGCGGCGCCGGTATCTGCTCAGGAAAGCTACGAGCAGGCGACCATTCAGTTTGATGACCAGGTGGACGTGGTGTTTGAACTGCAGCCGACCCAGCCTGCGTCGCCAGCGAAACCGGCTGAAGAGCCAAAAGCAGCGCAGTAATCCTCCCGCCCGGCCTTCGCGCCGGGCTTTTTCTGTGACTATCTGTAAAAATGAGAGCGCAGCACAAGTCTTTTCCCTGAATGAGGTAAGGATAGATCCCTGTTTTCCTGTGAGGTGAGCATGGATATCTTTATTTCTAAAAAGATGCGCAATTTCATTCTGTTGGCGCAGACCAATAACATCGCCAGAGCGGCGGAAAAAATCCATATGACCGCATCGCCCTTTGGCAAAAGCATTGCTGCGCTTGAGGATCAGATCGGCTATACGTTATTTACCCGCAAAGATAACAGCATCAGTCTCAATAAAGCGGGGCAGGAGCTCTATCAGAAGCTGTTTCCTATTTACCAGCGCCTATCGGCCATCGATAACGAAATACACTATTCCGCGCGCCGCTCGCGCAACGTTGTTATCGGCATCGACAACACCTATCCGACGATAATTTTCGACCAGCTCATCAGCCTGGGCGATAAATACGATGGCGTGACCACCCAGGCCGTGGAGTTCAGCGAGAATGGCGTGATTGATAATCTTTTCGACCGTCAGCTGGATTTTATTATTTCGCCGCAGCATGTTTCGCCCCGCGTGCAGGAGCTGGAAAATCTGACCATCAGCGAACTGGCGCCGCTGCGTCTGGGGTTTCTTGTTTCTCGCCGTTATGAAGATAAGCCGCCGCAGGATCTGTTACGTGAACTGCCCTGGCTGCAGATGCGTTTCCAGAATCGGGCCAATTTTGAGGCGATGCTGGACGCCTATATGCGCCCCTGCGGAATCAACCCGACGGTTATCTATCGCCCCTATAGCTTTATGGCGAAAATTAGCGCCGTAGAGCGGGGGCAGTTTTTAACGGTTATTCCTTACTTCGCCTGGCGTCTGGTAAATCCGGCGAAGCTGAAGTACTTCGACGCGCCCGGTAGCGCCATGTATATGCAGGAGTATCTCTATTCGCTGAAAAACCATCGCTATACCGCCACGATGCTTCAGCACATAACTGAAGATCGCGACGGTACGGAGGGCTAACCGAGCATTGAACCGTGCTCAAGCAGATTACGATGCAGGTCGAAGGCGTGGGTGAGGTCGTGGTGAATATGCCCGCCGGGAGCGCTCTGCAGATAGCGATGTAAATAGTCCCGGTAGAGCGGATGCGCGCAGTTATCAATGATAGCGCGGGCGCGCTGCAGCGGCGACAGCCCGCGCAGATCGGCGATACCCTGCTCGGTAACGATCGCCTTCACGCTGTGCTCGCTGTGATCGACATGGCTGCACATCGGCACGATAGTGGAGATCTTCCCGTCTTTGGCGATGGACGGCGCCATAAAGATAGAGAGCCAGGCGTTGCGTTCAAAATCGCCGCTACCGCCGATGCCGTTCATCAGATTCACCCCGGCTACGTGCGTGGAATTGGCGTGTCCGTAGATATCAAACTCCAGCCCCACGTTGAGGGCGATAACCCCCAGACGGCGGATAATTTCCGGATGATTGGAGATCTCCTGCGGGCGCAGGACAATGCGGCTGGCGAAGAAATCCATATTGGCGTAAATCTTGCGCAACGAATCGGCGGATATTGTCAGGCTGGAGGCGCTGACGCCGGTGACTTTCCCTGTTTCCAGTAGATGGACTACCGACTCCTGTAAGACCTCGGAGTACATCATAAAAGAGGGAATATCTGGATTCTCACCCAGCCGCGCCATGACCGCGTTATTGATATTACCCACGCCGCTTTGCAGCGGCAAAAATTCAGGCGGGATGCGCCCGCGAGCCATCTCTTCCAGCAGAAAGGTGACCACGTTATCGGCAATTTTCTGACAAACCGGATTATTTTTATCGAGCAGGTTTCCGGCGTCGGGCAGTTCGGTCTCCACGACCGCGACAATTTTTTTCGGATCGATTTGCACGTACCGACTACCCACGCGATCCATCGCATGAAAGATGGCGATGCTGTTGCGCCGCGGCGGGGCGCCGGGGAGCACGATATCGGCCAGCTCGGCAACCCGAGGGCTGTGATAATGATTGAGTTCGATGATCACTTTCTTCGCCCGTAGCAGCCAGGTGGGCGCGTTGCCGATACCGCTGGTGAGCCAGACCCGCCCGTCCGGCGCGATAGCCGAGGCTTCGATCACCGCGACATCAATCTCACCAAAGAAGCCGTAGTTAACCATTTGCGCCACTTCGCTCAGGTGCAGATCGACAAACTTCACCTTCCCCTGATTGATTTTTTGCCGCAGGCCCGACGCGGTCTGATACGGCGCGCGCCACGAGACGGCATCGGCTGCCGATAATGCATCATCGGCGGCGGCGCTAATTGACGCGCCGGTCAGCAGGCGGATCTGGAAAGGCTTCTGCGCCCGATGTAACTCACCGGCGCGGCGAGCGATAGCCGCGGGCAGCGCTTTGGGCGAACCGGCGGGAGTGAAGCCGCTGAACGCCACCATCTGGTCGTGCTGGATAATCTCCGCCGCTTCATCGGCGCTCATCCGTTTCATTTTGCACTCCTTAACCGGGATGATTAATGGCCGACGAATTCAGGTTTACGCCTTTCCATAAACGCGCTCATGCCTTCCCGATAATCCTCACTGTCGTAGACGGCGCGGCGCATTCCCTGAATACGTTCGAACTCATCGGAATTCATGGTGTGCGCCTCGCCAAGCACGCGCAGTTCTTCCTTAATGACCGCTATCGCCAGCGGCGCTTTCTCGGCAATGTGGTGCGCCATCTGTAAGGTAAAATCTTCCAGTTCGCCAGCGTCCACCACGTGATTGAGAATACCGACCGCCAGCGCGCGCTGGGCGGTAATCGGCAGGGCGGTGAAAATCAGCTCTTTCACGATATGAAAGCCAGCGTCACGGGTCAGATTGTGAATGCCGACCAGGTTGTAGGGCACGCCGAGATTCACCGGCGTCATGGAGAACGTTGACGTACTGGCGGCGATGATCAGATCGGAGCTCATGATCATCTCAAACGCGCCGCCCCAGACGCTCCCTTCGACCATGGAGATCACCGGTTTCGGATATTTTTGGATCATGCGGGTAATCTGGCGCAGCGGATCGTCATACGAAAGCGGATCGCGGCGTCCGCCGGGTAATTCGTGGATGTCATGGCCGGCGGAGAAAACTTTTGATCCGCCAGGCGCGCGTAAAATGACGCAGCGAATTTCCGGCCTGTTGAGGTCGCTCAACGCCTGCATCAGGTCGTCGATAAACACCTTGCTTAAGGCGTTAAGCTTGCGGCTATAGTTGAACTCAATCACCGCAACCTTTTGGATGATTTCGACGTTAACATATTGATAAGACATAACTATCCCTTTATGCAAAGTAATGATTCTGGAGGAATTCGCTAATCTGCCGCAGGCCGGTGCGCGGCGAGAGGCCATTGTTTTTCACCGCCTGTAGCGTTTGCTGGAAGTAGCGATCAAAGTCCGCTCGGGCAAACAGCAGATGCAGCGCCTCGGTTTCGGTCTGCTTTTGCAGCCACTCCAGCGCCTGACGCTGGCGCAGCTTTTCAAGATCGCCGCTGTCGGTGAGGGTGGTTTTGAAGTCAAGGATAGCGAGCCAGACGGCTTCGATACCGCGCTGCTCCAGCGCGCTACAGCTCAAAACGCGCGGCTGCCATGCGGCGTGCTTGCGGCGCAGAATATGCAGGGCGGATTCATACATATGGCGGGTGATAGCCACGCTGGCGCGGTTCTCGCCATCATCTTTATTGATAACCACGATATCCGCCATCTCCATGATCCCTTTTTTAATGCCCTGCAGATCGTCACCGCCGCCGGCGATCTGCAGCGAGATGAAGCAGTCCACCAGGCGGGAGACCTCCGTTTCCGACTGGCCGACGCCGACGGTTTCGACAATGACCACGTCATAGCCCGCTGCTTCGCACAGCAGTATCAGCTCCCGCGTGCGCAGGCTGGTGCCGCCCAGATGGCCGCTCGAGGGCACCGGGCGGATAAATGCCGAGTCCGAGCGCGCCAGTTCGATCATGCGCGTCTTGTCGCCAAGAATGCTGCCGCCGCCGATTGGGCTGCTTGGATCGACCGCTATCACCGCGACCCGCAGGCCATGGCGAATCAGCAGCATGCCGAAGGCTTCCAGAAAGGTACTCTTTCCGGCTCCCGGCGTGCCGGTGACGCCGAGGCGCAGGGCGTTGCCGGTGAAGGGCATAATCGCATCGACCAGCTGGGCGCTCAGCGCCTGGTGGCGGGGATGCTGACTCTCCACCAGCGTCATGGCCTGGGCGAGCGTGGCCCGCTCGCCCAAACGTAATCGCCGAATGGCGTCGCTCAGGGTGGATGAGTTAATCATGATGCTGGCTAATCCTCATCAGGACGTCGCGTACGCTCTCCAGCATCGGCGTGCCGGGGCCATAAATAGCGGCCACGCCGCGCGCCTGCAGAAACGCGTAATCCTGCGGCGGAATGACGCCGCCGGCGATGACGCAGATATCTTCCCGTCCCCATTTTTTCAACGCATCGACCAGCTCGGGGATCAGCGTTTTGTGGCCTGCCGCCAGCGATGAGGCGCCAACCACGTGTACGTCGTTCTCCACGGCGAGGCGGGCGATCTCCTCCGGGGTAGAAAACATCGGGCTCAGGTCAACATCGAAGCCAAGATCGGAATAGGCGCTGGCGATCACTTTGGCGCCGCGATCGTGACCGTCCTGACCCATTTTGGCGATCAAAATGCGCGGGCGACGGCCGCGATCCGCGAGGAATTTTTCGGTTTGCGCAACAATGGCGTCAAACTCGCAGGCGGCTTTATCTGAGTGATGGTAGCTTTGCGCAATCACGCCGGTGACGCACTGGCTGGGCACCAGATAGCGGTCAAAAGCCACCTCCAGTGCGTCGGAGATTTCGCCCAGCGTGGCGCGCTCGCGGGCGGCGTTGATGGCGGCGGCCAGCAGATTTTCATCATGCTGCGCGGCGTGGGTGAGGGCGTTCAGCGCGGCTTTTACCGTCACATCGTCCCGACTGGCCCGTATTTTTTTCAGCGAGGCGATCTGCTCGTTGCGTACCTTGACGTTGTCGATCTCCAGCACTGCCGTTTCATCTTCTTTTTCCAGCTTGTACTTATTAACGCCGACGATGACGCGCTTGCCCTGGTCGATCAGCGATTGCTCGCGGGCAGAGGCCTCTTCGATCATCCGTTTCGGCAGTCCGGCTTCGATCGCCTTCGCCATCCCTCCCGCTTCGTCGATCTGCTGCATAATGGCTCGCGCCTGCTTAACGATTTGATCGGTCAGCGACTCGACGTAATACGATCCCCCCAGCGGATCAACGGTGCGGCAGATCTCCGACTCCTCCTGGATGATGATCTGCGTATTACGCGCGATACGTGCGGAAAAGTCGGTGGGCAGGCCGAGCGCCTCATCAAAGGCGTTAGTATGCAGCGACTGGGTGCCACCGAGCGTGGCGCCGAGCGCTTCGATGGTGGTGCGGATCACGTTGTTATAGGGATCCTGCTCGGTGAGGCTCCAGCCGGAAGTCTGGCAGTGGGTGCGCAGGGCTAACGATTTTGGATTGGTGGCGCCGAAGCCGCTCACCGCTTCGCTCCACAGATAGCGTGCGGCGCGCAGCATCGCGACGTTCATAAACAGATCCATGCCGATGCCGAAGAAGAACGACAGGCGCGGGGCGAAGTCATCGATTTTCAGGCCGGCGGAGAGCGCGGCCTTAATGTATTCGATGCCGTCGGCCAGGGTAAAGGCCACCTGCTGCACGCAGTTGGCTCCGGCTTCGCCCATGTGATAGCCGCTGATGCTGATGGTATTAAAGCGCGGCATATTGCCCGAACACCAGGCGATGATGTCGGCAATAATGCGCATTGAGGGCTTCGGCGGGTAAATATAGGTATTCCGGCACAGATACTCTTTCAGAATATCGTTCTGGATCGTGCCGGTGAGCCGTTCCGGCGCAACGCCTTGCTCTTCCGCCGCGACGATATAAAACGCCATTACCGGCAGCACCGCGCCGTTCATGGTCATCGACACGGACATTTCATCCAGCGGGATGCGATCGAACAGAATCTTCATATCTTCGACGGTATCGATCGCTACCCCCGCTTTCCCCACGTCGCCCGCCACGCGAGGATTGTCGGAGTCATAGCCCCGATGGGTCGCGAGATCGAAGGCGACGGAAAGCCCTTTCTGCCCGGCAGCGAGGTTGCGGCGATAGAAGGCGTTGGACTCTTTCGCGGTTGAGAAACCAGCGTACTGGCGGATGGTCCACGGCTGGGCGGTATACATGGTGGCGCGGGGGCCGCGGACGTAAGGCGGCAGGGCGGGCAGGGTGCCGGTCACTTCCAGATTATCAATATCGGCTTCGGTATACAGCGGTTTAACGGCAATCCCTTCTGCCGTCTGTTTTACCAGAGCATCGACGGTTTTTCCCCGCCGGCTAAGCTCCTTGTTGGCGAGCGTTTGCCACTCTCGTAACTCTGACATTTTGTGCTCCGTATGCGCAATAAAATAGGGTATTGCAAATACGGTGAGCCTTTTAAGACGCTCTGTCGCCAGCAAAAAATAGCCATCAGCGCGTCGTTTTTTGCCGCATAAAATGTTCTATTTTGTGATGAATTTCAAAGATATGAATAGAAGAAAGTGGGTCATGCAGGCCGGACGGCGCCGACCTGCCTGGGAGGCTTAATCTTGTCTCAACACTTTATGGCCATAATCGATCAGCGCATCGGTCACCCGGCGCATCATACGGCTTTCCGGCGCAAAACGGTGCCAGTAGAGCATCCGGCGCTGGAACAGGCCCGGCGTGAGATTAATAAGTTCGCCGCTGTTCAGCTCTCGCTCAATTTGCAGATGCGGAATCATACAGCAGGTTGTCCCCTGGCGGGCCAGCTGCACAAAGGCTTCCGAAGAGTTCACGATATGGCAGGGAACGCTGCCCGGCGGCAAATCGAAGTTCTGCTGTAAAAAGGCCTGGTGCATATCATCGAGATGATCGAATGCCACCACCGGCGCTTTGAGCAGCGCCGAGCGGGTCACCCCATTGGGGAAATAGCGCTGGGCAAACTCTTTCGAGGCGACGAACAGATAGTCGAGGGCGCCGAGCTGATCGACCAGGCAGCTTGGCAGCGCCTGCGGCTGGATACTGACCGCGCCGACGACTTCACCGCGGCGCAGGCGTTCCTGGGTTCGGGTCTCGTCCTCCACCTGTAGGTTCAGGCGAATAGGGGAGTCGGAAAGCACGCTGGAGAGCGCGGGCAACAGCCAGGTGGCGAGACTGTCGGCGTTGACCGCCAGCGACAGCAGCAGCGGCGTTGAGCCGGTTTGTTCATCGCCCAGCCACTCCTCTTCCAGCAGTTCAACCTGGCGCAGCAGGGCCAGTAGCTTTTGCCCCTGTTCGGTGGGACGCGGCGGTACGGTACGTACCAGCAGCGGTTGTCCAAACATGTTTTCCAGCTGTTTGATGCGCTGAGAGACGGCGGACTGCGTAATACAAAGCTTCTGCGCGGCGCGCTCAAACCCTCGTTCCCTGATTACCGCGTCCAGCGCCTGTAGTGTTCTGTAGTCCGGTCGTTTCATTGCTCTGGCGTGCCCCCTAATACTTTTCGTTAACTCGCACTATGACATAAATTTGTTTTTGATGAAGATGAAAAAATGGCGACTGCGTTGTGTGATCGCCGTCGCAGGGACAATGACCCCCCTGATGTTCTATAATGCGCCACAGGAATTCACATCTCGGACCATAATCATGACGCAAGATGAACTGAAAAAAGCAGTAGGCTGGGCGGCATTGCAGTATGTACAACCGGGCACCATCGTTGGGGTCGGCACGGGCTCCACGGCGGCGCATTTTATTGATGCGCTGGGCACCATGAAAGGACAGATTGAAGGCGCGGTTTCCAGCTCTGATGCCTCTACTGAAAAACTGAAAAGCCTCGGTATTACGGTTTTTGATCTTAACAGCGTTGACCGTCTTGGCATCTATGTCGACGGCGCTGATGAAATCAACGGCCATATGCAAATGATTAAAGGCGGCGGCGCGGCGCTGACGCGCGAGAAGATTATCGCTTCGGTCGCTGACAAATTTATCTGTATCGCTGATGCTTCCAAGCAGGTGGACATCCTGGGTAAATTCCCGCTGCCGGTGGAAGTGATCCCGATGGCGCGCAGCGCCGTGGCGCGTCAGCTGGTTAAGCTGGGCGGCCGTCCGGAGTACCGCCAGGGCGTCGTGACCGATAACGGCAACGTGATCCTCGATGTGTATGGTCTGGAAATCCTGGACGCTATTGCGCTGGAAAATACCATTAACGGTATTCCGGGCGTCGTGACCGTCGGCCTGTTTGCGAATCGCGGTGCGGACGTCGCGCTGATTGGCACCGCTGATGGTGTAAAAACTATCACTAAATAGTCTGAACCGAGGGAGCGAATGGCTCCCTCGCAAATATTTTTTCTCCAGGCCTATTTTGGTGACTTCTGTCACATTTATGCGCCTTGTCTTAGTAACAATCTACCTTTCTTTTACTTTCTGGTGTTTTGTCCTGCTATTTCCCGCTGATTGATATTTCTTCAGGTTGTCGACGCAAACGTTCATATTGCCGCAATAGTTTTTTTTGATATGTTGCTGAGAAGAACTTTCGTTCCGCACGACATCAGTTAAGACAAAAACAGGACGGGGAAATGGCTAAGGTATCACTGGAAAAAGACAAAATTAAATTTCTGCTGGTTGAAGGTGTGCATCAAAAAGCGGTGGACAGCCTCCGCGCAGCAGGCTACACCAATATCGAATTTCACAAAGGCGCGCTGGACAGCGAAGAGCTGAAAGCGTCCATTCGTGATGCCCATTTCATCGGCCTGCGTTCCCGTACTCATCTGACTGAAGAGATCTTCGCGGCGGCGGAAAAACTGGTTGCGGTTGGCTGCTTCTGTATCGGTACTAATCAGGTTGACTTAAATGCGGCGGCAAAACGCGGTATTCCGGTATTTAACGCCCCGTTCTCTAATACCCGTTCCGTTGCGGAGCTGGTGATCGGCGAGCTTCTGCTCATGCTACGCGGCGTGCCGGCGGCAAACGCCAAAGCGCACCGCGGCGTATGGAACAAGTTGGCGGTTGGCAGCTTTGAAGCGCGCGGCAAAAAGCTGGGTATTATCGGCTATGGCCACATCGGTACGCAGCTGGGCATTCTTGCCGAATCGTTGGGGATGCACGTCTATTTCTACGATATTGAAAGCAAACTGCCGTTGGGTAACGCGACTCAGGTACAGCATCTCTCCGATCTGTTGAACATGAGCGATGTGGTAAGCCTGCACGTGCCGGAAAATGCCTCAACGAAGAATATGATTGGCGCGGAAGAGCTGGCACTGATGAAACCGGGTGCGCTGCTGATCAACGCCTCCCGCGGTACCGTGGTAGATATTCCGGCGCTGTGTGATGCGCTGGCGAGCAAGCACCTGGCGGGCGCGGCGATCGACGTGTTCCCGACCGAACCGGCGACCAACAGCGATCCGTTCAACTCTCCGCTGTGTGAGTTCGACAACGTTATCCTGACCCCGCATATTGGCGGCTCAACTCAGGAAGCGCAGGAAAACATCGGTCTGGAAGTCGCGGGCAAGCTGGCGAAGTATTCTGATAATGGTTCAACGCTCTCTGCGGTGAACTTCCCGGAAGTGTCGCTGCCGCTGCACGGCGGGCGCCGTCTGCTGCATATCCATGAAAACCGTCCGGGCGTACTGACCGCGATTAACCAGATTTTTGCCGCCCAGAGCATTAACATCGCAGCGCAGTATCTACAGACCACTGCGCAAATGGGCTACGTGGTGATTGATATCGAAGCCGAAGAAGATGTGGCGCAGGCTGCGCTGCAGGCGATGAAGGCTATTCCTGGCACTATCCGCGCCCGTCTGCTGTTCTAACGCCTTTTTTACCAGCGGGCAGGTCATCGACCTGCCCCTTTTCTCCTGATTGCCCCTCCCTGCAACTTTCCGTCGTCCTCCAGATGCTTTGCGAGTCTTGCCGCAAACGGTGATTAAAGCCGATTGAAGTCGTTGTGCCTGAAAGAAAGGGATTTACGCTAAAGACTCAGCGTGGGGCTGAAACGGGAAAGCCCCTACCGAGGCAGGGGCTCTAAAAGGAAAGGGACGATGATGAGACTCTTCATCATGCTGCTTATCCTGTTAATCATCGCCTGGCCAGCATATTAACAGAGAGAATGCAGGAGGGAGGTTCGCCTCCCTCACCCTTTACCCAGGAATTTAGGTGAAAAAAACAGCAATGTCAATTGTTCGGACGTTTTACCAGAGCCAGGTTTTTGACGGCGTGATGACCGCTGGCAGCGGGATATCCCACTGCTCCGTTGGCAGCGCGTCGACCTGCTGGCAATCATGCGCGTAGCCGACCGGCTGCAGGCGATGCTGCCGCCAGTTTTGCAGCGTCCGGTCGTAAAATCCGCCGCCCATACCCAGGCGCTGTCCGGCGGCATCAAATGCTACCAGCGGCGTTACCAGCACATCCAGCTGGCTAAGTGGGAGGACATCGCGCACGTCGAGTTTCGGTTCGCGGATTTTCAGACGATTCACCACCAGCTCGCTGCTTGGGTGGTAGTGCAGAAACAGAAGATTGCCGGGGCTGAACGGATGAAGCACGGGGAGATAAACCCGTTTGCCTGTCCGCCAGAGCTGGTCAATAAGCGGCCGCGTATCCAGCTCGCCATCAAACGAAAGGAATACCGCGATCGTCTGCGCGAGCAGAACCGGCGGATAAGCTATCATTCTGTCCGCCGCCTGGAGGGCGAACTGCGTTTGCTGCTCCGGCGTTAACGCGCGTCGGCGCTGGCGGATCTGCTGGCGAATTTGCTGTCTGGTATAGGGGGCATCTGGCAATAGGGTCATACCTGAGTCTCATCGGTGAGCAAACGATACAAACAGGCGTAGTCTAATACACGACGGTAAAAGCCGAAAATTAACTTATGGGGGATAAAACGAAAGGAAGGGAATCTCCGAGATGCCGCCGCAGGCTGTAACCCTTGAACCCTTGGTTCAAGGTGAATGTGTCGTCACAGTTTTAAGGCTTCTCGGACGGACCGAGCATGCTCACCAACCGTGGAGCGCCACATTCTTGTGGTATGAAATATCGGCTCAGGGGACTGGCCCGCTTGCAAACATCTCAGAGAAATTTTGTTCTTGCGATTACTCTAACACAGTTAAATGCAAAGTGTTATTCAAACTTCTGCCCGGGTCTTTCGCTTATGCGACCTTGCTCAAGCAATGCTTGCTCGATGGTCTGCTGAAGCATCCGAATACGCTGTTCCATGCTGGCGGCGTAGTCGCGGGTTTTCGCTTTTTCCTGAGTCAACTCATAGCTGATGTTCAACGCGGCGATGAAGACCAGCTGCTCAGTATTTGTGACTCTAGTGCGTTCTTTTAAATCTTGCAACCGCTGATTCAGGTCGTCAGCTGCCTGGTTCAGGGCATCCCTTTGTTCAGGCGGGCAATTCACTCGCAGTGAACGGCCAAAAATTTGGAGATCTACGGGTTGTGCAGACATGCCACCTTCCTGCTGATTGACTGCGCGGCCTTCACGCCCTGGGAGGGTCTGCGAAGGGGCGACACTATAGCTACCCTGGTTCTAAGATACAAGCCCTATTCTGGTTCACCAGGGTCCAAAGTGGTAGCATATCATGAATATTCCTCCCAACGATGACGAATGCGCATGTCTATACAGAACGAAATGCCTGGTTACAACGCTGTAGACCAGTTACTGAACCAACAAGGGGTAGGATTAACCCCTGCCGAAATGCACGGTCTGATCAGCGGGATCCTGTGCGGCGGCAATAAAGACAGCAGCTGGCAGCCGTTGGTGCACGACCTGACCAACGAAGGCCTGGCTTTTGGGCATGAGCTGGCGCAGTCGCTGCGTAACATGCATTCCGCCACCAGTGATTCGCTGGAGGACGACGGCTTCTTATTCCAGCTCTACCTCCCGGATGGCGATGAGGTGAGCGTGTTCGATCGCGCCGATGCGCTGGCGGGTTGGGTGAACCATTTTCTGCTTGGGCTGGGCGTAACGCAGCCCAAGTTGGATAAAGTCAAAGACGAAACGGGTGAAGCCATCGACGATCTGCGCAATATTGCTCAGCTCGGGTATGACGAAGACGAGGATCAGGAAGAGCTCGAAATGTCTCTGGAAGAGATTATCGAATACGTACGCGTTGCCGCGTTGCTGTGTCACGACACTTTCTCTCTCCAGAAACCCACTGCGCCGGAAGTGCAAAAACCGACGCTACACTAATTAATCATTAAATCGTTCAGGGGGCGTCATGACTCAGCAGGAATTTCTCTCTCGTCGCCAGGTTCTACTGGCGCAGATGCAGCCAGGCAGCGCCGCGTTAATTTTTGCCGCGCCGGAAGCGGTACGCAGCGCAGATTCGGAATATCCCTACCGCCAGAGCAGCGATTTTTGGTACTTCACCGGCTTTAATGAGCCTGAAGCGCTGCTGGTATTGATTAAAAGCGATGAGACGCATAACCACAGCGTGTTGTTTAACCGCGTGCGCGATCTGACTGCTGAAATCTGGTTTGGCCGACGCCTTGGGCAGGATGCCGCGCCTGAGAAGCTGGGCGTCGATCGCGCGCTGGCATTTAGTGAAATCAATCAGCAGCTGTTCCAGCTCCTTAACGGCCTCGATGCTATCTATTTTGCGCAGGGCGAATATGCCTACGCCGACGAAATCGTGTTCAACGCGCTGGAAAAACTGCGCAAAGGCGTGCGGCAGAATCTGCAGGCGCCAAACTCGGTCATTGACTGGCGGCCGATGGTGCATGAGATGCGCCTGTTTAAGTCGGCGGAAGAGCTGGAGGTGATGCGCCGCGCAGGCGAGATCTCCGCCCTTGCGCATACCCGCGCCATGGAAAAATGTCGTCCGGGGATGTTTGAATATCATCTGGAAGGCGAGATCCTCCACGAGTTCAACCGTCACGGCGCGCGCTATCCCTCTTACAACACCATCGTGGGCAGCGGCGAAAATGGCTGCATCCTGCACTACACCGAAAACGAAAGCGAACTGCGCGATGGCGATCTGGTGCTGATTGACGCAGGCTGCGAATATCGCGGCTATGCGGGCGATATCACCCGAACCTTCCCGGTAAACGGCAAGTTTAGCCCGGCGCAGCGCGAGATTTACGATATCGTTCTTGAGTCTCTGGAAACCTCGCTGAAGCTTTATCGCCCCGGCACCTCCATTAACGAGGTTAATCAGCAGGTAGTGCGGATCATGATTACCGGCCTGGTGCGTTTGGGGATCCTGAAAGGTGAAATTGATGAGCTAATTGCTAATAACGCTCATCGTCCTTTCTTTATGCATGGCCTGAGCCACTGGCTGGGGCTCGACGTACATGATGTCGGCAACTATGACGTCGACCGCTCGCGTATTCTCGAACCGGGAATGGTGCTGACCGTGGAACCGGGGCTGTATATCGCGATGGATGCCGACGTCCCGGCCCAGTACCGCGGCATCGGCATTCGTATTGAAGACGACATCGTCATTACCGAAGACGGTAATGAAAACCTCACCGCTGGCGTAGTGAAAAAAGCGGATGATATCGAGGCGCTGATGGCGGCGGCGCGCCAGCTATGAGCGTACTGATCGTTGGCGGCGGAATGACCGGCGCGACGCTGGCGCTGGCAATATCTCGTCTGACCGGCGGTAAGCTGCCGGTGCACCTGATTGAAGCAACAGCGCCGGAATCTGCCGGGCATCCGGGCTTTGACGCCCGGGCAATCGCACTTGCTGCCGGCACCTGTCAGCAGCTGGCTCGCGTTGATATCTGGCAGGAAATTGCCGACCGCGCCACGGCTATTCAGCGCGTTCACGTCAGCGATCGCGGTCACGCGGGGTTTGTGACGCTCGAGGCTAAGGACTATGGGCTGGCGGCGCTGGGTCAGGTGGTTGAGCTGCACGACGTCGGCCAACGCTTGTTTGCCCAGCTGCGTAAAGCGCCGGGCGTGACGCTACACTGTCCGGCAAAAGTGGAAAATGTTAGCCGCCGCGAAGAGAGCGTAAGCCTGGTTCTGGACAACGGCGAAACGCTCAGCGGTAAACTGCTGGTCGCGGCCGATGGCTCGCGCTCAACGCTGGGGGCCCGCTGCGGTATCAGCTGGCAGCAAGAGCCCTATGAACAGCTGGCGATTATTGCCAACGTCAGTACCGCAGTGCCGCACAACGGGCGTGCCTTCGAGCGTTTTACCCAACACGGTCCGCTGGCGATGCTGCCCATGTCGCAGGGCCGCTGCTCCCTGGTGTGGTGTCATCCGCAGTCGCGGCAAGAAGAGGTCCTGAGCTGGTCGAACGAACGCTTCTGTCATGAACTTCAGCAGGCATTCGGCTGGCGTCTTGGCCGGATCGTCCAGGCAGGCAAGCGCAGCGCGTATCCGCTCTCGCTCACCCGAGCTACCCGCACCATTGCCCATCGTCTGGCGCTGGTCGGCAATGCGGCGCAAACGCTGCATCCTATTGCCGGACAGGGTTTTAACCTTGGCCTGCGCGACGTGATGAGCCTGGCGGAAATGCTGGCGCAGACGCATGCCGAAGGAGAGGATCCGGGTGGCTATTCGCTACTGAGCCGCTATCAGGCCCGCCGCGCCGCAGATAAAGCCGCCACCGTCGGTGTGACCGATGGGCTGGTGCATCTGTTCGCTAATCGCTGGGCGCCGCTGGTGGCGGGGCGCAACGCAGGCCTGATGGCGATGGAATTATTTACCCCGGCGCGCGATGCGCTGGCGCAGCGTACCCTCGGTTGGGTCCCCCGTTAAGGAGTGAAACGTGCAAAGTGTTGATGTCGCTATTGTTGGCGGTGGAATGGTGGGGCTGGCGGTTGCCTGTGGTTTGCAGGGCAGTGGATTGCGCGTCGCCGTGCTGGAGCAGGCCGCGCCGCAGCCGTTAAGCGCGGATGCGCCGCCGGCGCTGCGGGTGTCGGCAATTAATGCCGCCAGCGAGAAGCTGCTGAACAAACTGGGCGTCTGGGAGGACATAGTCGCCCGGCGCGCCAGCTGCTACCACGGTATGGAAGTGTGGGACAAAGACAGTTTTGGCCGTATCAGCTTTGATGACCAGAGCATGGGCTTTAGCCACCTTGGGCATATTATTGAAAACGCCGTGGTGCATCATGTTCTGTGGCAAAAAGCGCAGCGCTGTGCTGACGTCACGCTACTGGCCCCGGCGCAGCTGCAGCAGGTCGCGTGGGGCGAGAATGAGGCCTTTCTTAACCTGCAGGACGGCAGCATGTTAACCGCCCGGCTGGTGGTTGGCGCCGATGGCGCCAATTCGTGGTTGCGTAATAAAGCCGATATCCCGCTGACCTTTTGGGATTATCAACATCATGCGCTGGTTGCCACTATTCGCACCGAAGAGCCGCACGAAGCGGTGGCGCGTCAGGTATTTCACGGCGATGGTATTCTGGCGTTCCTGCCGTTAAGCGATCCTCATCTCTGTTCTATTGTCTGGTCGTTGTCTCCTGAAGAGGCGGAACGAATGCGGCAGGCAGACGAGGCCGCTTTTAATCAGGCGCTGAATATTGCCTTCGATAACCGTCTGGGTTTGTGTTCCGTAGAGAGCGAACGTCAGGTTTTTCCGCTCACCGGCCGCTACGCGCGGCAGTTTGCCGCCCACCGTCTGGCGCTGGTTGGCGATGCCGCCCATACCATTCATCCGCTGGCGGGGCAGGGCGTTAATCTTGGCTTTATGGATGCCGCCGAACTGATTGATGAGCTGAAGCGCCTGCATGCGCAGGGCAAGGACATCGGCCAGCATCTCTATCTGCGTCGCTATGAGCGCAGCCGCAAGCACAGCGCTGCGGTGATGCTCGCGGGGATGCAGGGCTTCCGCGACATGTTCTCCGGCAGCCATCCGGCGAAAAAGCTGCTGCGCGATATTGGACTCAAGCTGGCGGATACTCTCCCTGGCGTGAAGCCGCAGCTTATTCGACAAGCAATGGGGCTAAACGATCTCCCGGCCTGGTTACGTTAAGTACGTCACACTTCTCTCTCCCGGCCTGCGCGCCGGGTTTTCCCTCTCATTTGAAATAATCTAATTTCACCTCTTTTTTCGCATTAGTTTTATTAATGTCACCTTTTTTTTGTTATAGAAATTAGGCTCATCTTTTCGCAGAAAATATCATCATGCTCTGCTTTTTTAACGCTGTTGTTTGTTTTTGTGCGGGCTTAATCGCTTTTTTGTAGGTAAAAATTCTGTAGCCTCTTCGGGTGATTTTGGTCATAAGCTAATGTGATGTCCTGGCCGGGCTTATGGTTTAGTGCGGATATCGGTGGTAAGTTCAGGCCAAAGAGAACGTTTGCGTCGGCATCCGTTTGCGATGCTGGCGGCGCGTTTCGTGGCGCAATATTGGCAAAAATAGTGGCTGGTTCCGTTTTATTCGATGAGGAAAAGATGGCTCAACAGACTCCGTTGTTTGAACAACACACGCTATGCGGCGCGCGCATGGTGGATTTCCATGGCTGGATGATGCCGCTGCATTACGGATCCCAGATCGATGAGCACCATGCGGTGCGCGGTGATGCCGGAATGTTCGATGTGTCGCACATGACCATCGTTGATTTTCACGGCAGCCGAATTCGCGAGTTCCTGCGCTATTTGCTGGCTAACGACGTGGCGAAGCTCACGGTCCCGGGCAAAGCGCTCTATAGCGGCATGCTGACCGCCTCTGGCGGCGTCATTGACGACCTGATTGTTTATTTCCTTTCTGAAGATTATTTCCGCCTCGTTGTTAACTCCGCCACCCGTGAAAAAGACCTCGCCTGGATCACCCAGCAGTCTGAATCCTATGGTCTTGAAATGACCGTGCGTGACGATCTTTCCCTGATCGCTGTACAAGGTCCAAAGGCAAAAGAGAAAGCGGCGACGCTGTTTACCGACGCGCAGCGCCAGGCTGTAGAAGGCATGAAGCCTTTCTTTGGCGTGCAGGCGGGCGATCTGTTTATTGCAACCACCGGCTATACCGGCGAAGCGGGATATGAAATCGCGCTGCCGAACGAGCAGGCGGTGGATTTCTGGCGCGGCCTGCTGGACGCGGGCGTTAAGCCGTGCGGCCTTGGCGCGCGCGATACGCTGCGTCTGGAAGCGGGAATGAATCTTTATGGCCAGGAGATGGACGAAGGCGTCTCTCCGCTGGCGGCTAACATGGGCTGGACCATTGCCTGGGAGCCTGCTGACCGTGACTTTATCGGGCGTGAGGCGCTGGAACTCCAGCGTGAAAAAGGCACCGAACAGCTGGTCGGTCTGGTGATGACCGAGAAAGGCGTTCTGCGCGGCGGCCTGCCGGTACGCTTCAGCGATGCCGAGGGCAATCAGAAAGAAGGCATTATCACCAGCGGGACCTTCTCCCCGACGCTGGGCTACAGTATTGCCCTGGCGCGCGTACCGGAAGGCATCGGTGAAACCGCCGTGGTGCAGATTCGCAACCGCGAAATGCCGGTCAAAGTGACGAAACCCGTTTTTGTACGCAACGGCAAAGCCGTGGTGTGATTTCCCATTTGGAGATGAATTAATGAGCAACGTACCAGCAGAACTGAAATACAGCAAAGAACACGAATGGCTGCGTAAAGAAGCGGACGGTACCTATACCGTCGGAATCACCGAGCACGCGCAGGAGCTGCTTGGCGATATGGTTTTCGTTGACCTGCCTGAAGTGGGCGCCGCCGTTGAAGCGGGCGCCGACTGCGCGGTGGCCGAATCCGTCAAGGCGGCTTCCGATATCTACGCGCCAATTAGCGGCGAAATCGTTGCCGTCAATGAAGAGCTGAACGACTCGCCTGAGCTGGTCAACAGCGAGCCGTACACCGGCGGCTGGATTTTTAAAATTAAAGCCAGCGATGAAGCTCAGGTTGCCGCGCTGCTGGATGCGACCGCATACGAAGCTCTGTTAGAAGACGAATAAATACGCATCTTCCTTCACGTAGCAGTGGCGTTGGCTTCCTGCAACGCGAATGATTTTGCATATTCTGGCCCGGTAAGCATCAGTGCTCGCCGGGCAAACCAGTCAGACAATCACGATTCACCGCACGTTCAGGAACCATCGCTCATGACCCAGACTTTAGGCCAGCTTGAAAACCGTGACGCCTTTATTGAACGTCACATCGGC
Source organism: Klebsiella sp. GW_Kp181 (assembly GCF_040062315.1). Taxonomy (NCBI): domain Bacteria; kingdom Pseudomonadati; phylum Pseudomonadota; class Gammaproteobacteria; order Enterobacterales; family Enterobacteriaceae; genus Klebsiella; species Klebsiella sp. GW_Kp181. Next base: position 80,729 of record NZ_JBEAFR010000088.1, on the reverse strand, counting down.
CCGGACGCCCGACAGCAGCAGGAGATGCTGAATACCGTTGGCGCCGATTCGCTTAACGACCTGATTGGCCAGATTGTGCCGCAGGATATTCAGCTGGCGACGCCGCCGCAGGTGGGCGAAGCAACCACGGAATTCGCCGCGCTGGCGGAGCTGAAGGCGATTGCCGGTCGTAACAAGCGCTTCAAGTCATACATTGGCATGGGTTACACCGCCGTGCAGCTGCCTCCGGTTATTCAGCGCAATATGCTGGAGAACCCGGGCTGGTATACCGCCTACACGCCTTATCAGCCGGAGGTTTCCCAGGGTCGCCTGGAATCACTGCTGAACTTTCAGCAGGTGACGCTCGACCTGACCGGTCTGGATATTGCTTCGGCCTCGCTGCTGGACGAAGCCACTGCCGCCGCGGAAGCGATGGCAATGGCCAAACGCGTGAGCAAACTGAAAAACGCTAACCGTTTCTTTGTTGCCGCCGATGTTCATCCGCAGACTCTGGACGTGGTACGTACCCGCGCAGAAACTTTCGGTTTCGATGTGATTGTCGATGATGCCGAGAAAGCCCTCGACCATCAGGACGTCTTCGGCGTGCTGCTGCAGCAGGTAGGGACGACCGGCGAGGTTCATGATTACAGCAAACTGATTGCTGATCTGAAAGCGCGCAAAGTGATTGTCAGCGTCGCAGCCGATTTTATGGCGCTGGTTCTGCTGACGGCTCCGGGCAAGCAGGGCGCGGACATTGTGTTTGGCTCCGCCCAGCGCTTCGGCGTACCTATGGGCTACGGCGGCCCGCACGCGGCGTTTTTTGCCGCAAAAGATGAATTCAAACGTTCCATGCCGGGCCGTATTATCGGCGTATCGAAAGATGCGGCGGGCAATACCGCGCTCCGCATGGCGATGCAGACCCGCGAGCAGCATATCCGCCGCGAGAAAGCGAACTCCAATATCTGTACCTCCCAGGTACTGCTGGCCAATATTGCCAGCCTGTACGCCGTGTTCCACGGCCCGGCCGGCCTGAAGCGTATCGCCAGCCGCATTCATCGCCTGACCGATATTCTGGCCGCAGGTCTGCAGAAAAAAGGCCTCAAGCTCCGCCATGCGCACTACTTTGACACCCTGTGCGTGGAAGTGGCTGATAAAGCGGCTGTGCTGGCGCGGGCGGAAGCGCTGCAGATCAACCTGCGTAGCGATATTCATCACGCCGTCGGGATCACGCTCGACGAAGCCACCACTCGTGAAGACGTTCTGAACCTGTTCCGCGCTATCGTTGGCGACGATCGTGGCCTGGATATCGACGCTTTGGATAAAGATGTGGCCCTGGACAGCCGTTCAATCCCGGCCAGCATGCTGCGCGACGATGCGATCCTCACTCATCCGGTGTTCAACCGCTATCACAGCGAAACCGAGATGATGCGCTATATGCACGCGCTGGAGCGTAAGGATCTGGCGCTGAACCAGGCGATGATCCCGCTGGGCTCCTGCACGATGAAGCTGAATGCCGCCGCCGAGATGATCCCCATCACCTGGCCGGAATTTGCCGAACTGCATCCGTTCTGCCCGGTCGATCAGGCCGAAGGCTATCACCAGATGATCGCTCAGCTCTCCGACTGGCTGGTTAAGCTGACCGGCTATGATGCGGTATGCATGCAGCCGAACTCCGGCGCGCAGGGTGAATACGCGGGCCTGCTGGCGATTCGCCATTATCACGAGAGCCGTAACGAAGGGCATCGCGATATTTGCCTGATCCCAAGCTCCGCACATGGTACCAACCCGGCTTCCGCGCAGATGGCGGGGATGCAGGTGGTGGTGGTCGCCTGCGATAAAAACGGCAATATCGACCTGGCGGATCTGCGGGCCAAAGCCGAGCAGTATGCGGCGAACCTCTCGTGCATTATGGTCACCTATCCTTCCACCCACGGCGTCTACGAAGAGACTATTCGCGAAGTGTGCGAAGTGGTGCATCAGTTTGGCGGCCAGGTTTACCTTGACGGCGCGAACATGAACGCCCAGGTCGGTATTACCTCTCCAGGCTTTATCGGCGCGGACGTCTCGCACCTTAACCTGCATAAAACCTTCTGCATTCCGCACGGCGGCGGCGGTCCCGGGATGGGACCTATCGGCGTCAAATCGCACCTGGCGCCGTTTGTACCGGGCCACAGCGTGGTGCAAATTGAAGGCATGCTGACCCGTCAGGGCGCAGTTTCCGCCGCGCCGTTCGGCAGCGCCTCCATTCTGCCGATCAGCTGGATGTATATCCGGATGATGGGCGCAGAAGGGCTAAAACAGGCAAGCCAGATGGCGATTCTGAACGCCAACTACATTGCTACCCGTCTGAAAAACGCGTTCCCGGTCCTGTATACCGGCCGCGACGGTCGCGTGGCGCACGAATGCATTCTGGATATTCGTCCGCTGAAAGAAGAGACCGGCATCAGCGAGCTGGATATCGCTAAGCGACTGATCGATTATGGTTTCCACGCCCCTACCATGTCCTTCCCGGTCGCCGGCACGCTGATGGTGGAACCGACCGAATCGGAAAGCAAAGTGGAGCTGGACCGCTTTATCGATGCGATGCTGGCGATTCGCGGTGAAATTGACCGCGTGAAAGCCGGCGAGTGGCCGCTGGAGGATAACCCGCTGGTGAATGCGCCGCATACTCAGGGTGAACTGGTGAGCGAGTGGAACCATCCGTACGCTCGTGAACTGGCGGTGTTCCCGGCCGGGCTGAACAATAAATACTGGCCGACCGTTAAGCGTCTGGACGATGTTTACGGCGACCGCAATCTGTTCTGCTCCTGCGTACCGATGAGCGAATATCAGTAATCTGCTGATTAGGCTATTTTTTAAAGGCGCTGCGGCGCCTTTATTTTTTGGGAGAATGGTATGACGATAGCATTGGTGACGGGCGGTAGCCGCGGAATAGGTAAAGCGACGGCGCTGCTGCTGGCGCAGGAAGGGTACACCGTGGTAGTGAATTACCATCAGAATAACGCTGCCGCGACCGACGTGGTGAATGAGATTCGCGCCTGCGGCGGCAAAGCCGTTGCGCTCCGGGCGGACGTCAGCGATGAAGCGCAGGTGATGGAGATGTTCGCCGCTATCGACCGCCTCGGTGAACCGCTTTCCGCGCTGGTCAATAACGCCGGGATTTTATTTACCCAAGGGACGATTGAAAGCCTTTGCGCCGAGCGAATTAACCGGGTGCTGGCCACCAATGTTACCGGCTACTTCCTTTGCTGCCGGGAGGCGGTAAAGCGGATGTCGCACAAGCATGGCGGTAAAGGTGGGGCGATTGTGAATGTTTCATCCGCAGCATCGCGCCTCGGGGCGCCGGGAGAGTACGTGGATTATGCCGCTTCAAAAGGCGCGGTTGATTCCCTGACCACCGGATTGTCGCTGGAGGTCGCGGCGCAGGGCATTCGGGTTAACGGCGTGCGCCCCGGATTAATCTATACCGACATGCACGCCAGCGGCGGCGAGCCGGGACGCGTGGATCGCGTCAAGTCGATGCTGCCCATGCAGCGCGGCGGGCAGCCGGAAGAGGTGGCGCAGGCGATCGTCTGGCTACTGAGTGATAAGGCCTCCTACGTGACCGGCAGCTTCCTCGAGCTGGCGGGCGGGAGATAGCAGGCAATCCATTTCCCGGGGCGCGGCTAACGCCTTGCCCGGGGAACAAAATCGGTATATCGCAGCGAACGGGTAGCCCTGCTAAGCGCAGCGCGAGCAGGGAAATACGCTATGATGCCAGCCATAGCCGCAGGCGCATTCCCCAGTTGCTGGTCCAGCCGGTGGTGACTGACTTCACCTCGCCGCGCGAGATAACGATAAGAGTCGGCGTGACCTGTACCTCCCACCGTTGGGATAGCTGACCGCTGGGGTCATTGATCGTCGGCAGTGCCATTTTTTTATGCGCCAGCCAGCGCGCCAGGGTGGCGTTATCGCCCGAACGTAACGCTACCGTCATAACATTACCGCCATCGTCGGCTAAAGCAGCCACCGACGGGGTGGTATAGCGGCATACGCTGCACCAGGTTGCCCAGACGTACAGTAATAAGGGACGCTCCTGGCTCATTGCCGCCAGATCGACCGTTCGACCATCAAGCGTTTGCAGCGGCATGCTGGAGAAATTCTGCGGCAGCGCGGGCCTGCGTAGATAATCCACCGTCAGACTGACGGCGGCAACAATCAGGATCCATGTCAGGAGCTGTCTGAAGACTTTAAGCATCATTTTTCTACATTGTAATGCGCCGTAACGGCCGGCAGCGTGCGGCGTTGATTCACTGAGTAAACGTCAGCAGCTCAACGATTGTTGCGGTTTATCTTATCGGTTGAGGGCGCGTAAGCAACGCTAATGCTGTAAAGAAGTGTCTGTTTTGTGGGAAGTTTTGCCCCTCCCGAGGGGAAGGGGCAAGATGATTACAGTTTCTCGCCGTTGCTGGCGATAACCTCTTTGTACCAGTTAAAGCTCTTTTTGCGCGAGCGGGACATATCCCCGGAGCCGTCGTCATGCTTGTTGACGTAGATGAAGCCGTAGCGCTTGCTGTACTGACCGGTTGTGAAGGAGACGCAGTCGATGCAGCCCCACGGGGTGTAGCCCATGAGTTCAACGCCATCGTAGGTCACCGCTTTGATCATCTCTTCAACGTGAGCGCGAAGATAGTCGATGCGGTAGTCGTCGTTGATGCTGCCGTCTTCTTCTACTTTATCGTACGCGCCAAAACCGTTTTCGACGATGAACAGCGGTTTCTGATAGCGTTCATACAGTTCGCACAGCGCATAGCGCAGGCCAACCGGGTCAATTTGCCATCCCCAGTCGGAGGCTTTGACATGCGGATTGGGCACGCTGCCTTCAAAGCCGGAAATTGCGTCGCCGGTGCCGCCTTCCGCTTTCACCGCGTTGGTCATGTAGTAGCTGAAGCCGAGATACGCACAGGTGCCTTCACGCAGGATTTGCGCATCGCCTTCATCCATTTTGATATTGAAACCGCGGCGTTCCCACTCGTTCAGGACGTAGCTCGGGTAGTAGCCGCGCAGCTGTACGTCGGTAAAGACGTAGCGTTCACGCATCGATTCCTGCGCAAACATCACATCTTCCGGCTTACAGGAGTACGGATAGAGAGGAACCATCGCCAGCATGCAGCCAACCTGCATTTCCGGGTTGATTTGACGCGCCGCTTTCACCGCCAGCGCGCTGGCGACGAATTGATGATGCAGCACCTGGTACATGGTCTCTTCCGGGTTTTCATGTTCGGTATAGACTACGCCGGAGCAGCAGTAGCCAAACAGCGGAGCGCGCCAGTTACGCTGGTTGTTGATCTCGTTGAAGGTCATCCAGTATTTCACTTTGTGCTTATAGCGCTCGAAGACCGTTTCGGCAAAACGCACAAAGAAATCGACCACTTTGCGGTTGGTCCAGCCGCCGTACTGCTGAACAAGATGCAGCGGCATCTCAAAGTGGGAGAGGGTGATAACCGGCTCGATGTTGTACTTCAGCAGTTCATCGAACATGTCATCGTAAAATTTTAGCCCTTCTTCATTTGGCTGGGTTTCGTCGCCTTGCGGAAAGATGCGCGTCCAGGCGATGGAAGTACGGAAGCACTTGAAGCCCATCTCGGCGAACAGCTTGATGTCTTCTTTATAGCGGCCGTGGAAGTCGATGGCTTCGTGGTTGGGGTAGTATTTACCCGGCTCGACCTGCTGGGTTATCTCACGCGGTACGCCGTGCGCGCCGCCGGTTAGCACGTCGCAGATGCTCGGGCCTTTGCCGTCTTTATTCCAGCCGCCTTCAACCTGATGTGCGGCGACCGCACCGCCCCATAAAAAGTCTTTTGGTAAAGGGATTTTTTTCATCTTTGCTCATCTCGTCATAATGGCTGTTGGCTGCGAGTCTAACAAAGGGAATATAAATGTCACGATATAACAATTTGCCTGAAATGGAATTTGTTACATCGGAAAAACACCGTGTTATTTTCAGACGAGTTTGCGCGCTAATTTACGGCCCAGCGTTTCCAGAATATAAATAACCGGGATCTGCGTGGTAATATCGTAGACGCCGCCGATGCGCGTTTGCGGAACGTGCCAGGAGAGATTGAAGTCGGCGAGCTTTGCCAGCCGCGAGTGCTCGTGGCTGGTGATGGACATCACTTTACAGCGATGCAGGCTGAACTGGCTGGCAAAGCGCAGGATTTCTTCGGTTTCACCGGAGACCGACAGCACAATAGCCAGAGCATTACGCGCCATATCATTGGTCACCGGAAAATAAGGATCGTCGATATGATTGCTGAATTTTCCGACGTTAGAAAAGAAACGTGCGCCATATTTTGCCAGCGCGCCGGAGGTGCCGGCGCCGACGAAAATAATTCTTTCCGAAGCGAGTATAATATCAACCGCCTGCTCGAGCAGTTGGTCAAATTCATCGTTATTGATGCTTTTAAAAAAGCTCATTATTTCGCTGGCGCCGATATTTGCCTGTTGAGGCTCATTCTGCTCCAGATATAATTTAAAGCGTACGCGAAACTCCGAGTAGCCTTCGCACTGCAGCTTGCGGCAGAAGCGCAGAACGGTAGTCGTGGAGACTCCGGCCGCTTCCGCCAGCTCGCGGATGGTCATGTACATCACTTTGTCGCGATTTTTAATGACGTAGTGATAGACCATCATCTCAAGATTATTGAGACTGGCGATAGCGGCGTGGGAGAAGATACTCACAGTGGCAAACTCACAATTCATAATGACCAGGACGGAATGATATCATGCAGGCAAATGACATAACCTTTTTTCAGCGTTTTCAGGACGACATTCTCGCCGGACGCAAAACGATTACCATCCGTGATGCTGCTGAATCGCACTTTAAAACGGGCGATGTGCTGCGCGTTGGCCGCTATGAAGATGACGGCTATTTTTGCACTATTCGCGTGGTGGCCACCTCAACGGTAACGCTGGATACGCTGACCGAACTGCATGCGCAGCAGGAAAACATGACGCTGGCGCAGCTGCGTGAGGTGATTGCGGAGATCTATCCTGAAGAAAAGCAGTTTTATGTTATTGAATTCGAAAAGCTTTAATAAAATAGTGAACGTCTGTTAGTTGAAATTTTTATGTAAGCTTTTGATTTTATACTGTTCATAAATATTCACCTTTTTATTTTAGCGAACAGGTGTTCACTGGAATCATTCTCAGTTAACCTAAGTGTGCATTGAAAGCGTACGGGTTTTCGGAGTCAAATATGGTTCGCAAATCGTTAATCACACAGGGATATTCTCTGGCAGAGGAAGTTGCCAACAGCATCAGTCACGGGATCGGGCTGGTGTTCGGTATTGTTGGTCTGGTGCTGTTGTTGGTGCAGGCGGTAGATAGCAACGCCGGCGCAACGGCTATCACCAGCTACAGTCTGTACGGCGGCAGCATGATTTTGCTGTTCCTCGCCTCGACCCTCTATCACGCGATTCCGCATCAGCGGGCTAAGCTGTGGCTGAAAAAATTCGACCACTGCGCCATCTACCTGCTGATTGCCGGAACCTACACGCCGTTTCTGCTGGTGGGGCTAAATTCGCCGCTCTCGCGCGGGCTGATGATCGTCATCTGGAGCCTGGCGCTGCTGGGGATCCTGTTTAAGCTGACGATTGCGCATCGTTTTAAGATCCTCTCTTTAGTGACCTATCTGACTATGGGCTGGCTGTCGCTGATCGTCGTTTATCAGCTGGCGATTAAGCTGGCGATTGGCGGCGTGACGCTGCTTGCGGCGGGCGGGGTCGTCTATTCGCTGGGGGTTATTTTCTACGTCTGTAAGCGTATTCCGTACAACCACGCTATCTGGCACGGCTTTGTGCTGGGCGGTAGCGTGTGCCACTTCCTGGCGATTTATTTGTACGTCGGGCAGGCTTAAATTTTGAGAAATCTTCCCGGCTCGCGCTACGCTTAGCGGGGCTACAGATTCACCGTCATCAGAGGGCTGGTAGCCGGGACAGGCACGTTAGCGCCGCCTCCAGGAAGAAGGCGGCGGGGAATATCGCTTTAACTCTCTTCCAGCGAATACGGCAGCGGCTCAATGCTCAGGCTGCCGGCATCATCGCGCACGCGGAATACGCTGCCCGGCTCCATATCGTTATTCATCACTACCTGCACCAGCAGGCGACCATCATCCAGTTGCACGGCCGCTAAAACGGTACCGGTACGACGCCAGTTGTCACCCATCTTCATTTCCAGGTCTTCCCCGGCTTCAGGCACGCGGCTGGCGGTCCCGGCCAGATACCACAGGGCGCGCTTGTTGGCACCGCGGAATTTAGCGCGGGCAACCATCTCCTGACCGGTATAGCAGCCTTTTTTGAAGCTGATGCCGCCCAGCGCCTGCAGGTTGGTGGCCTGCGGAATAAACTGCGCGCTGTTGGCGCTGTCGATGACCGGCAGGCCAGCTTCAATATTCAGCGCCAGCCACTGCTGGCTATTGTTTAGCTGTGCTTCGCCGCGCAGCGCGTCGGTGATGCGGGTGGCGGTTGCCACATCGGTCACCAGCAGGAAGCGCTCGGCGGGATGCTCAAACCACAGCACGCTGGTGGCACCTTCGCTGACAACCTGTTTATCGGCATTCGGCAGCTCGTTAAACAGCGGCGTCAGCGCAGCGCGTGCCTGGAACCCGGCAACGCCCAGCAGCACGGATTCATCGTCGGCGGCGATGGTCACTTTAGAGAACACCGCATACTTTTTCAGTTCAGTCAGCTGCGCATCGCGCAGGCTGCGGCGCTCAATCCACGCAAAACCCTCGTTGCGACGGAAAACGCGCAGATTGCTCCACATCTTGCCCTTGGCGTCACAATGCGCGGCAAGCAGATGCTGCTCGTCGGTCAGGTGGCTGACGTCAGCGGTGATCTGCCCCTGCAGATATTTCTCGCCATCCGGCCCGGTAATCGTCGCCAGCGCCCAGTCATCCAGCGTCATCAGCGTTAACGGCAGACGAGCGGAAGAGGAGGGCTGACGCGGAGGAAAAGGTGTAAAAGCCATAGTCATATCCTGAATAGCTTAACGCAGAGTGTGTGACTAATGGTAAAAGAGCTATGGTGCAATGCAAGCGCTTTTGCCAGGCCATTCGTGCCCTCAAAACTGGGCGCTAGCGCGAACGAAATTATCAATAACCTGATTATTTTAGAGATTTCATGGAATAGCGCTCGTGAATCTTGATATTCCAGTGAAGTCAGCGGCGAAAACGGGTTAAACTAAGCAATATTTATAAGCAGGAAGTAAAACATGGATATTAACAATAAAGCTCGCATCCACTGGGCATGCCGCCGGGGAATGCGTGAACTCGATATCTCCATCATGCCGTTTTTTGAGCATGAGTACGATACGCTCAGTGATGACGATAAGCGGTTGTTCATCCGCCTGCTGGAAAATGACGATCCGGACCTGTTCAACTGGTTGATGAACCATGGCGAACCGGCTGATGCAGAACTGCAGCGGATGGTAAAATTAATTCAGACACGGAATCGGGAACGTGGTCCTGTGGCAATCTGATTTACGCATCTCGTGGCGAGCGCAATGGTTCTCACTGTTGATGCACGGCGTGGTGGCGGCGCTGGTGCTGGTGTTGCCCTGGCCGCTGAGCTATACCCCGCTGTGGCTGATACTGCTGTCGCTGGTGGTGTTCGACTGCGTGCGCAGCCAGCGGCGGATCCATGCCAGACAGGGGGAAATAAAGCTGCTGATTGACTCTCGCCTGCGCTGGCAAAAAGTGGAGTGGGATATCGTCGGCACCCCGTGGGTAATCAATAGCGGAATGCTGCTGCGCCTGCGAAATACGGAAAACCAACGCACTCAGCATCTATGGGTGGCGGCGGATAGCATGGACGCGGGCGAGTGGCGCGATCTGCGTCGGCTGGTGTTACAGAAACCGACGCAAGATTAAGCCTGGACTCAGGCGAACTGCTCAGCCATTTCGCCGAGGATTTGCTCGCACCAGTTCTGAATACGCTCATCGCTCAGGTCATACTGGTTGGTTTCATCGAGCGCCAGACCAACGAACAGCTGGCCGTCGGCGATGACCGGTTTCGGGCTGGTAAATTCATAGCCTTCGGTTGGCCAGTAGCCGATGAACTTAACCCCTTTTGTTGCCAGCTTATCGTGCAGCATGCCGAGCGCGTCAAGGAACCATTCGCCGTAGCCTAGCTGGTCGCCCATGCCATAGAGCGCGACGATTTTACCCTGCAGATCCAGCGTATCAAGCTGCTGCCAGACCGCCTCCCAGTCCTCCTGGATCTCGCCAAAATCCCAGGTTGGAATGCCGAGGATCAGCACATCATATTGCGTCATCAGGGCAGGGGAATCATCTTTCAGGTTATGCAGCGTCACCAGTTCAGGGCCGATGATATCGCGGATTTTTTCCGCCGCCATTTCTGTGTAGCAGGTGCTGGAGCCGTAAAAAAGACCTATGTTCATCGCGGAAACGTCTCAATTCTTGCTGTGACTTTGCGCTTAGTGTACCAGAAAGGCCGCGCCCGCCTGCAACTCGAATTATTTAGGGTATAATGGCGCCGTTTTAATATACAAAGAGGCCGGAGTGGAACAGGATCTCGCACAAATCGAGCAGTTTCTTGATGCCTTGTGGCTGGAGCGGAATCTGGCGGAAAACACGCTGAGCGCCTACCGCCGGGATCTGACGATGGTCGTGGAATGGCTGCATCATCGTGGCCTGTCGCTTGCCAGCGTCAGCGGCGAAGATCTGCAGTCGCTGCTGGCGGAGCGGCAAACCGGCGGTTATAAAGCCACCAGCACCGCGCGCCTGCTAAGCGCCGTGCGTCGCTTCTTCCAGCATCTGTACCGGGAAAAAATTCGCCCCGATGACCCCAGCGCGCTGCTCGCATCGCCAAAGCTGCCGCAGCGGCTGCCGAAGGATCTGAGCGAGGCGCAGGTTGAGCGCCTGCTTCAGGCCCCTTTGGTTGAACAACCGCTGGAACTGCGTGATAAAGCGATGCTGGAAGTGCTGTACGCCACCGGTCTGCGCGTTTCTGAACTGGTGGGCCTGACCATGAGCGATATCAGCCTGCGTCAGGGCGTGCTGCGCGTGATCGGTAAAGGAAATAAAGAACGTCTGGTGCCGTTAGGCGAAGAGGCGGTACTGTGGGTTGAGAATTACCTGGAGTACGGGCGTCCCTGGCTGCTGAACGGCGTGGCTTCCGATGTGCTTTTTCCCAGCCAGCGCGCGCAGCAGATGACGCGCCAGACGTTCTGGCATCGAATTAAGCACTATGCCGTACTGGCGGGAATTGACAGCGAAAAGCTATCTCCGCACGTGCTGCGCCATGCGTTCGCTACCCATTTACTTAATCACGGCGCCGACTTACGCGTGGTGCAGATGCTGTTAGGACACAGCGATCTCTCCACGACGCAGATCTATACCCACGTGGCGACCGAGCGTCTGCGACAACTCCATCAACAGCATCACCCGCGTGCGTGAGTGCTGAAAAAAAGGACTGAGTATGAAAAAAGGTTTACTGATGTTCACTCTGCTGGCGACCACCTTATCCGGTGCGGCGCATGCCGATAGCGCGGCGATCAAGCAACTGCTGGCGAAGCTTGGCGTGCAGAGCTCGGACGTGCAGCCTTCGCCGGTCAAAGGCATCAGCACCGTGTTGACGGACAGCGGCGTGCTGTACGTCACCGATGATGGTAAACACATTATCCAGGGGCCAATGTACGATGTCAGCGGCGCGCAGCCGGTAAACGTTACCAATGCGCTGCTGGGGGGGAAGCTAAACGCCCTGGAAAAAGAGATGATCGTCTACAAAGCGCCGCAGGAAAAACATGTCATCACCGTCTTCACCGATATTACCTGCGGTTACTGCCACAAGCTGCATGAGCAGATGAGCGACTATAACGCGCTGGGGATTACCGTGCGCTATCTGGCCTTCCCGCGCCAGGGGCTGCAAAGCGAAGCCGAGCAGAATATGAAGGCTATCTGGTGCGCCAAAGATCGCAACAAAGCGCTGGATAACGCGATGAGCGGCAAAGGCGTGCAGCCAGCGAGCTGCGATGTTGATATCGCTAAACACTACACGCTCGGCGTGCAGCTTGGCGTTAACGGCACGCCGGCGATGGTGCTGAGCGACGGTACGCTGATGCCTGGCTATCGCGATCCTAAAGACCTGAAAGCGCTCCTTGATGAGCATCAAAAACAGATAAGCGGTAACTGATTCGCGTGAAACAACAGATACAACTACGCCGCCGCGAGGCGGCTGACGGCGTCGATTTACCTGACGATCTCCCTCCGCTGCTGCAGCGGCTGTACGCCAGCCGCGGCGTGCGTAGCGCGCAGGAGCTGGAACGCGGTGTAAAAGGTATGCTGCCATGGTCGCAGCTGACCGGCGTCGAAAAAGCGGTAGAGATGCTCTACGGCGCATTTAAGCAGGAGCTGCACATTGTGGTGGTCGGCGATTTTGACGCCGACGGCGCTACCAGCACTGCGCTTAGCGTTCTGGCCCTGCGGGGGCTGGGCTACGGCAACGTCTCGTACCTGGTGCCAAACCGTTTTGAGGATGGCTATGGCCTGAGTCCGGAAGTGGTCGATCAGGCTCACGCCCGCGGCGCGCAGATGATAATGACCGTGGATAACGGCATTTCCTCCCACGCCGGCGTCGAGCGCGCCCATGCGCTGGGTATTCCGGTGCTGGTGACCGATCACCATCTGCCGGGGGATACGCTGCCTGCCGCCGAAGCGATTATTAACCCGAACCTGCGGGACTGCGAGTTCCCGTCAAAATCGCTGGCCGGGGTTGGCGTGGCCTTTTATCTGATGCTGGCGCTGCGCACTTTTCTGCGTGATAAAGGTTGGTTTGATGAGCGCGGCATTGCGCCGCCGAATCTGGCGGATTTACTCGATCTGGTGGCGCTTGGCACCGTGGCGGACGTTGTTCCGCTGGATGCCAACAACCGTATTCTGACCTGGCAGGGGCTGAGCCGCATCCGGGCAGGTAAATGCCGTCCGGGCATCAAGGCGCTGCTGGAAATCGCCAACCGCGATCCGCAAAAGCTGGCGGCAAGCGATCTCGGCTTCGCGCTTGGCCCGCGCCTTAATGCGGCAGGGCGGCTGGACGACATGTCCGTCGGCGTGGCGCTGCTGCTGTGCGACAACACCGGCGAAGCGCGGGTGCTGGCCAATGAGCTGGACGCGTTAAACCAGACGCGTAAAGAGATAGAACAGGGGATGCAGGCGGAAGCGCTGACCCTGTGTGAAAAGCTGGAACGCAGCAGCGAGACGCTGCCCGGCGGCCTGGCGATGTACCACCCGCAGTGGCATCAGGGCGTCGTCGGCATTCTGGCCTCGCGTATTAAAGAGCGCTTCCATCGCCCGGTTATCGCCTTTGCGCCCACCGGTGACGGTACGCTCAAAGGCTCAGGTCGGTCGATTCAGGGGCTGCATATGCGCGATGCGCTGGAGCGTCTGGATACCCTCTATCCCGGGCTGATTCTGAAGTTCGGCGGTCATGCCATGGCGGCGGGTTTGTCGTTAGAAGAGGCGCGTTTTGAGGAGTTTCAGCAGCGTTTCGGCGAACTGGTGACCGAGTGGCTCGATCCTGCGCTACTGCAGGGCGAAGTGGTCTCCGACGGCCCGCTGGCGGCGGCAGAGATGAGCATGGAGGTCGCACAAATGCTGCGCGACGCCGGGCCATGGGGGCAGATGTTCCCTGAGCCGCTGTTCGATGGCCGTTTTCGTCTGCTACAACAGCGTCTGGTCGGCGAGCGTCACCTGAAGGTGATGGTTGAGCCGGTCGGCGGCGGCCCGCTGCTGGACGGTATTGCGTTCAATGTGGATACTTCCATTTGGCCGGATAACGGCGTTCGCGAAGTTCAGCTTGCCTATAAGCTGGATATCAATGAGTTCCGCGGCAACCGCAGCCTGCAGCTGATCATTGACCACCTCTGGCCAAATTGAGAACAGTATATTAATGAGAGCGCGAATCCGGTAGAATTCCGCTCTTATCACCGCATTTTGACGAATCCATTAAAAGAAACCGACCATGTTTGAAATAAATCCGGTAAAAAACCGTATTCAGGACCTCACGGAGCGCTCGGACGTTCTTAGGGGGTATCTTTGACTACGATGCTAAGAAAGAGCGTCTTGAAGAAGTAAACGCCGAGCTGGAGCAGCCTGACGTCTGGAACGAACCAGAACGTGCGCAGGCGCTGGGCAAAGAGCGTTCCTCGCTGGAAGCCATCGTTGATACGCTGGATCAGATGTCTCAGGGGCTGGAGGATGTTTCCGGTCTGCTGGAGCTGGCCGTTGAAGCCGACGACGAAGAGACCTTTAACGAAGCCGTTGCTGAGCTTGATGTGCTGGAAGAGAAGCTGGCGCAGCTTGAGTTCCGCCGCATGTTCTCCGGCGAATACGACAGCGCCGATTGCTACCTCGACATCCAGGCCGGTTCCGGCGGTACGGAAGCGCAGGACTGGGCGAGCATGCTGATGCGCATGTATCTGCGCTGGGCCGAAGCGCGCGGCTTCAAGACCGAGATCATCGAAGAGTCTGAAGGCGAAGTGGCGGGCATTAAGTCCGTGACCATCAAGATTATTGGCGACTACGCTTACGGCTGGCTGCGTACCGAAACCGGCGTTCATCGTCTGGTACGTAAGAGCCCGTTCGATTCCGGCGGCCGCCGCCATACCTCTTTCAGCTCCGCATTCGTTTATCCGGAAGTGGATGACGATATTGATATCGAAATCAACCCGGCGGATCTGCGCATTGACGTTTATCGCGCATCCGGCGCGGGCGGTCAGCACGTTAACCGTACGGAATCCGCGGTGCGTATCACCCATATTCCGACCGGCTTAGTGACCCAGTGCCAGAACGACCGTTCGCAGCACAAGAACAAAGACCAGGCCATGAAGCAGATGAAAGCGAAGCTTTATGAGCTGGAAATGCAGAAGAAAAATGCCGAGAAGCAGGCGATGGAAGATACCAAATCCGACATCGGCTGGGGCAGCCAGATCCGTTCTTACGTGCTGGATGACTCCCGCATTAAAGATCTGCGTACCGGGGTGGAAACCCGCAACACTCAGGCGGTGCTGGACGGCAGCCTGGATCAATTTATCGAAGCAAGTTTGAAAGCAGGGTTATGAGGAACCAACATGTCTGAACAACAAGCACAGGGCGCTGACGCGGCAATTGACCTTAATAATGAACTGAAAGCCCGTCGTGAGAAGCTGGCTGCGCTGCGTGAGCAGGGTATCCCGTTCCCGAATGATTTCCGTCGTGACCACACCTCTGACCAACTGCACGCTGAATTCGATGCCAAAGAAAACGAAGAGCTGGAAGCGCTGAACGTTGAAGTCGCCGTTGCTGGCCGCATGATGACCCGCCGTATCATGGGTAAAGCCTCCTTCGTTACGCTGCAGGACGTTGGCGGCCGCATTCAGCTGTACGTCGCCCGCGACGATCTGGCGGAAGGCGTCTACAACGAGCAGTTCAAAAAATGGGACCTCGGGGACATCATCGCGGCGCGCGGTAAGCTGTTCAAAACCAAGACCGGTGAACTCTCCATCCATTGCACCGAGCTGCGCCTGCTAACCAAAGCCCTGCGCCCGCTGCCGGACAAATTCCACGGCCTGCAGGATCAGGAAGCGCGCTATCGTCAGCGCTACCTGGATCTGATCTCCAACGATGAATCGCGCAACACCTTTAAAGTGCGTTCGCAGATCCTGGCCGGCATTCGTCAGTTCATGGTCGGCCGCGGCTTTATGGAAGTGGAAACCCCGATGATGCAGGTGATCCCCGGTGGCGCTTCCGCCCGTCCGTTCATCACCCATCACAACGCGCTGGATCTGGATATGTACCTGCGCATCGCGCCGGAACTGTACCTGAAGCGTCTGGTGGTTGGCGGCTTCGAGCGCGTGTTCGAAATCAACCGTAACTTCCGTAACGAAGGTATCTCCGTTCGTCATAACCCAGAGTTCACCATGATGGAACTCTATATGGCCTATGCGGACTATAAAGACCTGATCGAGCTGACCGAATCCCTGTTCCGCACCCTGGCGCAGGACGTTCTCGGCCATACCGAAGTGCCTTACGGCGATCAGACCTTTGATTTCGGCAAGCCGTTTGAAAAACTGACGATGCGCGAAGCGATCAAGAAGTACCGTCCGGAAACCGAGATGGCCGATCTGGATAACTTCGATTCTGCAAAAGCCATTGCGGAAAGCATCGGCATTCACGTTGAGAAGAGCTGGGGTCTGGGCCGCATCGTGACCGAGATCTTCGAAGAAGTGGCGGAAGCGCATCTGATTCAGCCAACCTTCATCACCGAATATCCGGCAGAAGTCTCTCCGCTGGCGCGTCGTAACGACGAGAACCCGGAAATCACCGATCGTTTTGAATTCTTCATCGGCGGGCGTGAAATCGGTAACGGCTTTAGCGAGCTGAACGATGCGGAAGACCAGGCGCAGCGTTTCCTCGATCAGGTTAACGCGAAAGCCGCCGGTGACGACGAAGCCATGTTCTATGACGAAGACTACGTCACCGCGCTGGAGCACGGCCTGCCGCCGACCGCAGGTCTCGGTATTGGTATCGACCGTATGGTGATGCTGTTTACCAACAGCCACACTATCCGCGACGTGATCCTGTTCCCGGCGATGCGTCCGGTAAAATAAGTTCTGAACCCTGAATCATTCGAGTTGCATGAAAGCCAACGCACATGCAACCTGAAGTATGGCGGGTAGACTGTAATAAACCAAACCCCAGCAGGCTGGGGTTTTTTATGCCTGGCGGCTAAAGCTTATTAAGGCATTACGCGCATTATCATCCGCAGCCTGCATGACCATCCACGGGCTAAAAGCCCAGGGCGTCGCGCGAATTGCGCTTAAAACATCCTCAAGATGGCTCCACTGAAAATCCATCACTTCGTCAGGATTTATCCGTAACGCGCTGGCTACTCGTGCCGCATAGACCGGACAGACCTCGTTTTCGACAATGCCATTCGGCGCGACGGCCCGGTAACGGAACCCCGGAAAGACCGGGACGATACGGGTTATCTCGACGCCGAGCTCAAAGCGGCAACGGCGCTCAACGGCCTGTTCAAAGGTTTCGCCGGTTTGCGGATGCCCGCAGACTGAGTTCGTCCATACGCCTGGCCAGGCTTTTTTGCCCAGCGAGCGGCGCGTGACCAGCAGTTGGCCTTGTTCATTGAACAGCCAGCTGGAAAACGCGAGATGCAGAGGGGTATTGAGGGTGTGGGCGGCATACTTCTCCAGCATACCTGTAGGCTTATCTTGCTCGTCCAGCAAAATGACATGTTCCCCGGCCATGACAACTCCTGAAATAGAAAATGACCCGGCACAAACCCGCCGGGTCATGTACTCAGGCCACTAGGGTAGCCCATAAATGGGACAAAGGCATTACCAAAACAAGCCCTGGCAACATGTTGGCTACCGGAAAGAGCTTAATGTTACAGATACGCAACCCGGTAGCCACCATCAGCAGCCCGCCGGCGCAGGAGAAATCCGCCATCATATCAGGCGAGATCGACGGCAGAATAACCACCGCCAGCATCGCCAGCGCCACCTGAATAATGACCTGCGGGATAGCAATGGTCATCACCGCGTAGCCCAGCAGCGTCGCGAAAATCCCGGCGGTAAATAGATCGAGAATCGTTTTGATATACAGAATTGACGGATCGCCGCTCATGCCTTCGGTCATCGCGCCGAAAATACCGGTGCCGCTGGCGCAAAACAGAACCAGGATGGCGACAAATTTCTCAGTAAACTCTTCATGGCCGAGGCCATTGACCGGCGGCAGCACTTTGTTGATCAAACCGCGGGTGGAACCTGCGGCTTTACCGATGCCCTTTTCCAGATGCAGCAATTCGCCGAGGATGGCGCCAATCACCATTGCCAGCACGACGGCGGGCATATATTTCACTTTGAGCACCAGCGTAATACCAAGACCAACGGAGCACAGGCCGAAGGTCATCGGCAGCGCCGTTTTGACGCGCTCGGGGAGCTTGCCGCCCGCCGCAGCGCCGATGAGTCCGCCGATAATCACGGCGGCTCCGTTTACATATGGGCCGATTAACATTGAATAATTTCCGGTTAATTAAAACATAGCTCGCCTTCACCCCAGCGGGGGATGTTGTTGACCTGCAGGTCAAACAGATCGAGCGCGCGATTGACGCTATGGGTAACGATGTCGTCCGCCGTTTGCGGACGCTGGTAAAGCGCCGGGACCGGCGGAAAGATAATTCCGCCCATTTCGGTTACGGCGGCCATATTGCGGATGTGGCCGAGGTTCAGCGGCGTTTCCCGGGCCAGCAGCACCAGGCGGCGACGTTCTTTCAGCACCACGTCTGCCGCGCGGGTGAGCAGGTTGTCGGTCAGGCAGTGGGCGATGGCGCCTAAAGAACGCATTGAACACGGCGCGACCAGCATCCCCAGCGTTTTAAATGAACCGCTGGAGATAGCTGCGCCAAGATTGGCGATGGGATGCACCACGTCGGCCAGCGCCATCACCTCGTCCAGGCGGTAATCCGTCTCCAGCTCGCAGGTTTTTTCCGCGCCTTTAGAGACGACCAGGTGGACTTCAACGGGATGCGGGCGCAGTAGCTCCAGCGCCTTAACGCCGTACTGAAACCCGGATGCGCCGCTGATACCAATGATGATGCGTGCCGTCATGAGGTTCTCCTTTTATTCGAAATCCGGCAGGAAGCGCTTCACGTCCACTTCTTTAAATCGGGAGCGCTGGAAGTTGTGCTTCAGATGGAACGGCACGGTGCAGTCGAATATCGTTTTGCAGGACATTCCCTGCTGCAGGATGCTCGGGCTGTATTCCGGTACCTGCGACGGATCGAGCGGATGGCAGCGAACGCCGGGAATAGTGATTGTATCGACATCGCCCTGGTAGCGGGTTTGCATGGCCCAAAGCACGTCGTCGCTGTCGAAAATATCGACGTCTTCATCAACCAGAATGACGTGCTTCAGTTCCGGGAAGGCTGAGAACGCCAGCAGAGCAGCCTGACGCTGGCGCCCTTCGTCCGCCGGGGAGGATTTTTTGAACTGCAGCACCGCCAGCAGCTTGCCGCCGCCAGCCGAATGGGCAAAGACGTTCAGCAGCTTGCCAGGCATCGCGCGTTCGACCATATCCAGAATGCTGGCTTCGGTCGGGATACCGGCCATATTGACGTGTTCTTCGCCTGGTCCTACGGTGGTGCGCCAGATAGGATTGATACGGTGAGTGACGGCTTTCACTTTGATGACCGGGATCGCCTCTTTAGCTTCGCCGGTATAGCCCGGAAACTCAGGCATCGCGCGGCCGGTATGGGTGTTCTGATCTTCTCGTACGCGCGCGTTGGGCAGCAGTTCGCCTTCAATCACGATCTCAGCGTGGGCGATCGCTTTCTCGTTAATGGTTTTACACTGCGTCATCTCCACCGCTTTGCCGCGCAGCGCGCCGGCGATGCTTAACTCGTTGAAGCCCAGCGGGGTGGTCGGCGGCTCGAAACAGGCGGCAATTTCAATGGCCGGATCGACGCCGATACTGATTGAAATCGGCAGCGGCTGGCCTGCCGCTTCCGCCTTCATGCGAAAAGCATCGATATGGCGGCCGGGCGTTAGCCACATGGAGAGTTCGTCGCGGCTCTGGACGCACAGGCGATGAATGGTGATATCGGACTCATGTGTTTCTGGATCGGAGGCGTAGCACAGGCCCATCGTAATATAGGGGCCGGCGTCTTCTTCGGTATTCGTCGGTGCCGGCAGCAGCTTGCGCAGATCGAAATCGGCATCGCTTGCCAGATGGACCACTTGCTGGCATACCGCTGCGCCCTGGGTCATCACCGGGGCTATTGCGTTTTCTACTGAATCCTTCAGCAGATGCCCCAGTTTAGCCGGTTCACACTGGAGAAAATGGCTGACGCGCTGGCGGGAGCCATTCAGGCCAATCGCCACGCTGATATTTTCAAAACCTTTGATTTTATTGAAGACCATGACCGGGCCATTCTTGCGGGTCGGACGCTGGCAGGTCCCGCCGGCGCCTACGTAACGATAGACGCCGGAGAGTTCGGCGTGCGGGTCGACTTCGGTATTGGTTTCAACATACTCGCCGGGAAGCGTTTTCAGCAGCTCCAGCGCGGAGCGTAAATCATGTACCGATGAGGGTGTTTTGTTATCACTATTTGTCATGGGATATTCCTTCGGAAAAGAAGTTTTGCTCCCGGCACAATATTTTCCCTGGCGCGGATAAACAAATACCGTTTACCGGATGGTCAGTAGATCAAAAAAGTTTATTTTAACAAGGTGTTAAATAATGATTAATTAATATGAGGAGCAACGCTGCGGCTTTTTATTTCTCCGGCTAAGTGTGATACTGGTGATAAATTACACTGCGGATAATGATGATGGATTTAAAGCGCTTACGCTATTTTTGTCGGGTGGTGGAACAAGGTTCGGTGAGCCAGGCGGCGAAGTCGCTGAACATGGCGCAGCCGCCGCTCAGCAAGCGAATTCAGGAGCTGGAAGAAGAGCTTCAGGTATCGCTTTTTGTTCGCCGGGGAAACCGCATTGAGCCTACGGAAGCCGGTTTTTTTCTCTATCGAAAAGCGTGTGAAATATTACGCCAGGTAGAGGATACGGCGCGGGAAACGACGGATATTGCGCACAAAAACAGAACTGAATTGAGAATCGGCTTAACTCATCTCTATCAGAATTATTTTAAAGCATTGCTGATGGAGGTATATCGACGTCATCCCGACACTTCCATAAATATTTCCGTTACTGACTCCAGCCATCTCGAAACGTTATTAACCGAGGGCGCAATTGATTTAGCCTTAATCCAGCGCCCCTACCGTAGCGAAGGCTTTGATTATGTCTCTTTTGACCCGATTAAGCTGGTCGCGGTGATCAATAAAAGCTGCCTGCCGGAGCCGCCGTCTAATCCGTATAGCTACACATCGCTGGCGGCGCTGCCGCTGGTATTACTTCATAGAGCAAAAGATTCAGGGACTTACGAGATGCTAATGGAGCTGTTTCGTAAGTCCGGGGTCAACGCGAAGGTGATTATGCACATTACGCAGCCGGGCGTAATTCTCGACTGGCTGGAGTCCGGACTGCAGGCAGCGACGCTGCTACCTTCTTCTGAAGTGGATGCTGATAAGCTTAACCAGTGCTACGTGGTCGATGTTTTCCCCTCGCCGCAAATATTCTACCCGGCGCTGGTAAAATTGCCGTCTATGCCTTATCTGCCCGCGTTGATGGATATTATTACGCATGGCTATCCGTTTAATACTTCTGTATGAAGGGTAGCGATTGGGGATTGCCTTAGGGACTGGTATGATAATCGCCCCTGGTTGAGAGGTGAATGTACGTGTTAAGCGCAGGATGCCTGATGAGAAAACGCTTTGTTATTGCAATAATGTTGCTGAGCAGCCTGATCGTCGCGGGGTGTTCCAGCTCATCCGATTCCGGTTCCACCTACACCGTGAAGCGCGGCGACACGCTGTACGCTATTTCACGTTCCACTGGCACCAGCGTCAGGGATCTCGCCCGTCTCAACAATATTTCACCTCCCTATACCATCGAGGTTGGGCAAAAGCTGAAGCTGAACAGTGGTTCAGGGGCCACGGCGAAGGCGGGGGCATCCGGCAAGAAATCCTCCGCGAAGCGCACCGCTGCCGTGACGCCATCTTCGGCGGTGCCGCAATCCTCCTGGCCGCCGGTCGGGCAACGCTGCTGGCGCTGGCCGACCAGCGGCAAAGTTATACTGCCGTACTCCACCAGCGATGGCGGCAATAAAGGTATCGATATTGCCGGTAAGCGCGGCCAGCCGGTGTATGCGGCAGGGGCGGGCAAAGTGGTGTACGTGGGTAACCAGCTGCGCGGCTACGGCAACCTGATTATGATTAAACATAATGAGGACTATATCAGCGCCTATGCACACAACGACAAGCTGATGGTGAATAACGGCCAGAGCGTGAAGATCGGCCAGCAGATTGCCACCATGGGCAGCTCGGATGCGGATTCCGTACGCCTGCACTTCCAGATTCGCTACCGGGCGACGGCGATCGACCCGCTGCGCTATTTGCCGCCGCAGGGCAGTAAGCCTAAGTGCTAAAAGGTTATTTTATCGACAGTTAGCCTGTTATGGGCTTGTCAGCGGGTGCGTAAGGTCTATAATGACCCTCGCACCTCCTCGCGGGCGTAGTTCAATGGTAGAACGAGAGCTTCCCAAGCTCTATACGAGGGTTCGATTCCCTTCGCCCGCTCCAGACTCAAGTCTCCTGAAGTCCACTCAACTCAATTTTCCCTTGATAAATCAGCAGTTATAGCATTCTATTAGTCTATTGAACTCAATTGTACTCCCCCAGGGTCAAGCTCAATGTGGGGGTATGGATGGGGGTATAATTGTACCCCCCGCTGAGAGGTACCCCAATGAAGCTGACTGCTCGTCAGGTTGAAACTGCTAAACCCAAAGAGAACCCCTGGAAACTGGCTGATAGCGTTGGTTTTTAAGGAAATCGCCGATGCTCAAAGAAAATTTCAACGAACTGCAAATCTTTCTTGTGGTAGCAAGGGAGCGAAGTTTCACCAAAGCGGCGGGTAAACTGGGCGTTTCTCAGTCTGCTCTCAGCCACGCGATGAAGGCCCTGGAGGAAAGGCTGAATATCCGCCTTCTGACCCGCACGACCCGAAGCGTTGCCCCCACGGAAGCCGGTGAGAGAATTATTGCCTGCCTTGAACCGCGTATTGCCGATCTCGAGCAGGAGCTGGAATCGCTGGTTCAACTGAACGGCACCGCCTCCGGCAATATTCGTTTATCTGCCGGGGAGCATGCCGCGCGAAGTCTGGTATGGCCGAAGTTAAAACCCTTCCTCAGGGAATATCCGGAAATCAATCTCGAACTGGTGGTGGATAACGGCTTTGTCGATATTGTTGAGGGGCGTTTTGATGCCGGGATCCGCCTGGGCGAAAGCGTGGATAAGGATATGATTGCGGTAAGAATTGGCCCGGACATGAGAATGGCAGTGGTGGGAGCGCCGTCTTATTTTGCTGCAAACACTGCACCTGAAACGCCGCACGAGCTACAAAATCACCGGTGTATCAATATGCGCCTGCCGACAGCCGGTGGTCTTTACCACTGGGAGTTTGAGAAGGATGGAAAACCGTTACGGGTCAGAGTAGAAGGGCAGGTCACGTTTAATCTGCAAGCGGAACGAATTGATGCGGCGTTATCCGGTTTTGGCATTGCCTGTATACCCGAAGACAGGGTGCAGGATTATATCAAGTCAGGAGAACTTATTCAGGTTCTGCAGGACTGGTGTCCGTCTTTCCCCGGATATTATCTTTACTACCCGAGCCGTAAGCAGCATCCGCCCGCTTTTGCGCTGATGATCGATGCACTTCGTTACCAGGAATAACGGGTCCGTAGACCCGTCCGGGTATTAACGGCCCACGCGAGCCTGATGTTCAGGGGAGTAACGTTCGCCGACGATTTTAATCGTTTCAAGCGCCTGGGTTATCTGCCGTGAGTCATCCTGAGAAAGGATGATGTCGGCGGCCCCCAGGTTTTCCTCCAGCCGGTGCAGTTTCGTGGTGCCAGGGATAGGCACAATCCACGGCTTTTGTGCCAGCAGCCACGCCAGCGCGATTTGTGCAGACGTCACACCTTTCTCTGCCGCCAGTTCACCCAGCAATGAGACCAGCTTTTCATTGGCTTCTATCGCCTGCCCGGCGAAACGCGGTACGGTACTGCGGTAATCATCCTTGCCAAAAGTGGTTCCTGGCTTAATCGATCCCGTCAGGAAGCCTTTGCCTAATGGGCTGAAGGGCACAAAACCAATACCCAGTTCCTCCAGCAACGGCAGGATCTCCTGCTCAGGCTCGCGCCACCACATGGAGTATTCGCTTTGCAGCGCGGTGACTGGTTGTACGGCATGTGCACGACGAATGGTTTGCGCACCCGCCTCGGACAGGCCGAAATGTTTAACTTTGCCTTCAGCGATCAGATCTTTTACGGTACCCGCAACATCTTCGATGGGTACATCCGGATCGACACGGTGTTGATATAGCAGGTCAATGACATCAGTCTTAAGACGGCGTAATGATCCTTCCACCGCTTCACGGATATGCTCTGGACGGCTGTTTAAAATCTGCTGCTTGTTGTCGTCGCCAAAAGTAAAACCAAACTTAGTGGCGATGACCACGCGGTCACGAAATGGTTTTAAGGCTTCGCCAACAACCTCTTCATTAAGGAAGGGGCCATACACTTCAGCGGTATCGAAGAAGGTGACGCCACGTTCAACCGCTGCGCGAATGAGCTCGATAGCCTGATGAGTATCGGTCGCCGGGCCGTAGCCGTGGCTTAATCCCATGCAACCGAGCCCAAGCGCGGAGACTTCGAGTCGGGATTGACCCAGATAACGTTTTTGCATTGAATGAATACCTCTTTTATCGCGACTTAAACATCCAGTTTGCGGTTGGCCAACCATTCAACTCTGGCAGGATCGCGGTGGGAGAAGAAAGCGCTGGTGGCGGTATCGATAGCGGTAATCAGCAGCATATCTTCAGCGCTGAGTTCAAAATCGAGAATGCTGATGTTCTCTGCCATACGTTCTTTTCGCACCGACTTCGCCAGTGAAACGATGCCTCGCTGGAAAATCCAACGCAGCACAACCTGGCCCACGCTTTTACCGTATTTCTGGCCAATCGCCGTTAACATGGGATGCTCAAACAGACCATTTTTTCCTTCTGCAAACGGAGCCCAGGCTTCCGGCTGAATGCCACGGCTTTGCATCCATGGCACGGCATGCAGCTGCTGGTTGAAGGGGTTAACTTCAACCTGGTTTACCGCCGGGGAAACGTTGTTGAAGGCGATAAGGTCGGCCAGTCGGTCAGGATGGAAGTTGCTGACGCCAATGGCGCGAATTTTGCCTGCTTGCTGCAGTTCCTCCATAGCACGCCATGCCCCATGGACATCGCCATAAGGCTGGTGAATCAGATACAGGTCGACGTAATCAAGTTGCAGCCGATTCAGAGAGCGTTCGAACTGGGCTTTAGCGCCTTCGTAATTCGTATCCTGCAGCCACAGTTTGGTCGTCACAAAGAGCTCGTTACGGGCGATACCGCTCTGTTTCAGCGCGTTCCCGACCTGGGTTTCATTCTGGTAAGACGCGGCGGTATCGATCAGGCGGTATCCCGTATCGATGGCATCAATAACGGCTCTTTCGCATTCAGCAGCATTCGTCATCTGGAAGACACCAAAGCCCAGCAGGGGCATTTCAATACCATTGTTCAGTTTTACAGTTGGCATGACGTTATCCTTCAGCTGTTGTGTTGGAAAAGCATAACGTAAAGTGATTTATTCGATTAGATGGGGTAATTAGCTAGGGCTTATTAGATGTGTTCATTAATTTTGTGAAGGGCAGGCGCTCAGCTGCGTGCCATGCGCGGACGCTGCAGAATATTGCGCTTTCGGCTCGAAGCTGACTGAGGTAACGTAGCAGAAATATTTATCCGGACTCAACCAAAATGCCTGCCATCGAAACGTTTATTACTTTCCTTTTCGCGCTGACGCTTCTGGAGATTTCTCCGGGGCCAGACATGATGCTGACTATCGCCAGAGGAGTCGGGCAGGGAAGACGTATCGCGCTGCTTACGGTTGTGGGCAATGTATTTGTAGCAGGATTTGTGCAAGTTTCTTTTCTTGTTCTGGGGCTGGTAACCGTTGTACATGCCTGGCCGGTTGCGCTGGATCTGCTAAGGTGGGTTGGTGCGGCTTATCTGATGTGGCTGGGCATAAAAATGATTGCGACTTCAGGTACTGATACGCGGCTGCGAAAAACGGCAAAAATTTCTGACTGGAATGCCGTAAAGGAAGGCGCTCTGAACAGCCTGACTAATCCAAAATCCCTGCTGTTCATGTTTGCTTTTCTTCCTCAGTTTGTCGATCCCACCGCGGGTCCTGTCTGGCTGCAATTGCTTGTTCTGGGCAGTATCCAAAAGCTGGCAGGAATTGTTTCCCTGGGCTCAGTCGCGATGGCATCGGGAACATTTGGAAACTGGCTGGGTAAACACCCAGGCTTTATCAAATGGCAGGAACGATTTACAGGAGTTGTCATGATAGGCCTCGGTATCCGCATGTTGTTTAGTGGGTCTGGCGTAGTATCGAAATCTGCCAGTTAAGTTTTACCGAAACGGTTAACCCAGTGAACTCACAGCACAGACATTCACGCTCATTAGCTTTACGCCAACATGAGACAATTTTAATTTTGATGAAGCTGACGTTTATATTGAGCCTCCATCCGATCCTGATTACCCGTCCTGTCGTTGTGATAATCCCCAAGGAACCAACCTATACCCTCCTTCTACAGTTGTTATAGAGTTCCTTCCTGACGCTCAGAAAGGGGGCTTACGCTCAGAAAGACGGAGAGAAAGTTATTGATGATGCAGGCCAAAGAGTGAATTAAGCATCACGAGGCGAATATCCCCCTGTTTAATTGACGACCAAAAACAATGGCTGATTTATACGTAATGAACATTCCCAGCACGAACAGGCATGAGCAAAAACTTGCAATAAAAACGCTTTAGGCAGCCATGTTACATTGTTTGCGCTGAGTCTTTTCCGTGATCCTATTCGTACTTTGGCGGGGCGCTTTACATCACAAAATTCAAAATCCACTCCTGTACAGGTATCTGATGAGCGAGTAAAAGTGTACTCTTTTGAGTATTGCATCTGAGCGTATCGCTCTAATGACTTATGATGCCTCTTGTTATATATGGATAATCGCTATGCCAAAAGAGAACAAAAATCCGAAGCTACGTAACTACGATCCTCGTTTTATCTACTCTCTTGTTGTTAAGCGTTACTTCTCTGAAATGAAGACAAAAATAGAAATTGCTGAGGAGCTCGGTCTGTCTCGCTTCAAAGTTGCACGCCTGATTGATGAAGCCATTGCGCAAGAGTATGTAAAATTTACTTTTCCTAAACAGCAGGCTCTGGACGAGGAAATAGCGCAAAATTTGTGTAAAAAATACGGATTGCAGGATGCCGTTGTGCTCTCTGTTTCTGAATCCTGGTCTTCGCAGGAACAATTAAACGTCAAGCTGGGAGGGATAACGGCGACCTACTTGAGTGAAATTCTCAAAGAGGGAATGAAGTTTGGTCTCGCCTGGGGGCGCGTACTCTCAAGTACGGTGAGTCAACTGACGACATTACCTGTTCTGGATGTGGTTCAGCTTTCTGGCGTTCATCCAGGCATTGAATTTAGTCAGGGGCCCATTGATTTGATTCACAAAGTTGCTGCTATTTCCCACGGAAGAGCGCACCCAATGTATGTCCCTATGTGGGTGGATGACGAAAGTTTAGCCCAGAAACTCGCAGACGATCAGGCTGTTCAGGATACGCAAAAGTTTTACTCAAGTATGGATGTCGTTATTACGGGCATTGGGGCCTGGAAAACCGGTTCTTCCAGTCTGTGCGATATATTCCCTGAAGCATGGCGTGAGACTTTAATGAGCCAGGACATTACCGCTGATGTATGCGTAACCCTGGTAAATAGTAAAGGGGAAATACTCGATAGCCCGCTAAACCGCCTGGGGTTCGGCATTACGACAGAACAATTGCGGGCCACAAAGAAACTGATTGGGGTTGCTGGAGGGGACGAAAAATATGAAGGCATTGTTGCCTCTCTCAAATCAGGCCTTCTGAATGTGCTGATCACTGATTTTGATACGGCTATCAAACTGCTGGATTAATAGCCGCTAGCGCTTTACGCCACGCCGGTATTATTCAATATCGGCGTGGCGTTCCTTCATCGTCTGGCTTGTTTCATTAAGATTGGCCATTAATGACTGCACAATAGTGTCATAGGTCAGTAGGGAAGCCTGTTCGAACAGAGAACCCATCGGTTGGGCGCTGTGACCTGCCGGGATAGTGAGTATGTAATCTGCCAGAGTTGCCAAAGTTGAATCTGGTGCGGTAGTGATGAGAGCGATATACACGCCATTATTCTTTGCTATTTTCACCTGGTTGATCAGGCGTTGGGTCTCTCCGGAGCCTGAACCAACGATCATCAAGTCGTTTTTGCGAGAATGTGGAGAGCTAATTTCTCCTACCACGCTGACGGACAGACCAAGGTGCATCAGTCGGTTAGCAAAAGCATTTATCATTTGCCCTGAGCGACCAGCACCGGCAAGAAATACATGTCCGGCAGTGATAATAGAATCAACCAGTGTGTTAAATTCTTGCTCATCGATTTTATCCACAAGCGAAGATAACTCGTTTAAAACGAGGGCGTACTTTTTCATGATGGTCATTCTTTTATTGAAAAAAGGCAGATAGGGGATATCTGCCTTTTGTTTATCAGGATGCTACAAGCATCTCTTCAACATATTTCCCGACTTCGTGCGTTTTAAGGTTACGGCACGACTCGATGAACGAAATATCCTGGAAGAGCGTAAAGAGGCGGCGCAGCACAGACATATGCTGATCGCTGGTGGCGAATGCGAGATTAAACATAATGCCGCATTCCACGGTGAGGTCAGCATCTTCCATCTGACCAAACACGACTCCTTTATCAAAACGCACGATGCTTATGCTGTTGGTTTTTACCAGCGTATAGTCTGCATGCGGGATGGCAATGCCCTGACCGTTCGCCATCAATAAACCAGTTGGATAAGTCTTCTCACGCTCCAGGCAGGCCTGAATATATTCGGGAGTGATATAGCCTTTTTCCAACAGCTTCTGGCCGGCAAACTCAATTGCTGCATGCCAGTCAGCGATCGTACCCTCGACGTCATTTACCAGAATCTCAAGTTTCATTATTCACCTACTTAAGCATTTCTTCTTTAACAGCATCAAAAATTTCATCTTCGCCCAGGCCCGTTAACAGGCCTGCACCCACAATCACACGAGTGGTGATCCCTGGGTTATCCAGCTTGGTTGAAGAAACAATCAGGTCATAGCTGTTAAACGTGTCCGTGGTGCAGGCCATTAAAGAGGATTTATCGACCTGCGCTTCGATATTCTGTTCTTTCAGGTAGTCCTGTAGGACAGAAACCATAATGGAAGAGGAGGCAATACCGTTCCCACATACAACTAAAATCTTTTTCATTTTCAATTACCTTATGAAGTTTTAAGCCGTTTTTTCTGCCTCAGTTTTTAACTGACGGCGCGCTTTCTGTTTGAGTAAATAGCCTACGGACAGTAGCAACACAGCGGCGAGAGCATAACCTGCGATGCCAACATGGCTGAGTCCAGCAAAGAGACCGGTGAACGGGTTAGCTGAAGGGTTTAGCGATGAGTACATTACGCTGGCATCAGGATTAGTACCGAATTTCTGGAACACTTCATTTGTTGCTGGAGCCATCCAGGATGCGATGTATAAGCCGCCGCCAAACAGGATGATGGAAGTCACCCAGGTACGAATAATGTTGCCATTAAAAACCGGCACCATGCACGCAATAAAGAATACGAACTGCGAGAGGTCCCCCAGCGGCATCACTCGGTTGCCGGGAAGGACAACGGCGAGGATAACAATGACCGGGATCAGCAGCAGTGCAGGCGCGATAACTGAAGGATGACCAACAATCAGCGCGGTATCCATCCCGACAGTGATCTCACGGTCCGGGAAACGTTTAACCAGCTTCTTACGTGCTACGTTGGACAGCGGAACCAGACCTTCCATCATGATGGAGGTCATGCGCGGCAGCAGGAGCATCACGGCGGCAAGGTACATACCCAGTTGCAGGCTGGCAATAATGGTGTGATACGGCGATTCCCAACCATAACCACAGAAGCCAAGAAGAATACCAATAATGAAACCAACCATGGTCGGATCGCCAAGGATACCAAATCGTTTCTGAATACTTTCCGCCGTAACGTTCAGATTACGGAACCCAGGGATGCGATCGTAAATCCAGTTAAACGGATAAGCGAACAGCAAATAGGTGTTTGCAACCGGGTGGGAGATGGCAACGCCTTTTGGCAGGTTGAAGAATTTTTCGTTGTTTTTGGCACCCAGGTCAGCCGCAATAAGTGCCCAGACATGGAACAATGCAGCAGTAAGAACACCGTAGAGGAAGCTGCCGGAGTAAGCGCCAACAATTGCCCCCATAGAGGCATTCTGATGAAGGTTAAACACGTCAACGTTTACGCAGTCCGTGAGACGCGCCACCAGCATGGCAATATTCACCGCGACGCACAGAGGGATAATAATTGCCCCCATACTTGAGCCAAAACCCATTACGGCTGTGGCTGCGCCGCCAACATCAATGGCGCTCAGCGAGGAGCCGGTGGCCTCAGCAAGCCCCGTCACCGCTGGCTGCATTTTTTCAAGCATCAGCTTGATGGTCATGGTTAATGCGATAAAACCAATGCCGACTTTAATGGCTGATGAAATACACTCCGACAGGGGACGCCCCAAAAGTTTCATCAGTATAAGGAAGATGACCGGTATAAAAATAAAGTTACCCAGGTCATTGATAAACTGTGTGATCAGTTCCATTTATTAGCCCTCAGATTTCTCATCATCTGGTCTGAAACCCATATTCCATCGAACATCTTCAGGTTTCGTCAGCAATGCGTTGTCACTGCGTTCTGCTTCCAGTAGATTCTTTTTGGAATTTTCCCTTGCAGTGGCAAAGTCGAACGCGTTGTCATACCAGGCATCAACGATCATTTTTGTGTATTCAAGATCATTAACTCTGCAGCCAAGTCCAATCACCTGCGCATTGTTACTGAGTCTTGCTCGCTTGGCCGAGTAAGGATTAGTGACGGCGACAGCACGAATCCCCCAGTGCTTATTTATCTGGCAAGTAAAGCCAATACCGGTTCCGCAAATGTAGATACCGAGGCGGCATTCGTCCCGCTGAATAACACCTGCCATTTCATCCGCAAGACGAGCGAAGTTGTTGAAACCATCTTCTTTTCGTTTAACGGGATCGTACACGACCTCGGCATTTTTCTCTTCTTCAAGGTACTTTTTAATCTCCTCCTTACGATCAAATCCCACATCATCACATGCGATTGCAATTTTCGTTTTCATCTTATCCAACCTGTCATAAAGAACTTAAGCCAAGTATGGGGTTGGTAAATGTTGGTTGTCAACTGAGATCAATGTCACAAAATTAGTATGCCGTTGATTTTAAAGATATTAAAAACCAACAAAAACAAATAAAAGCTAATTCATGCCAATTTTTTAATGATGGAAAGAGGAGAGAGTAGTAGTAAACTGAAGTGGATAATCTGTATTATATGTATTTAATATATTGATTATTAATGAATTATTACTATTTGGCCTTTGTTCTTATAGTTGAGCGTTACCAGGGATGTACTCTTCTGACTTCTCTTTGGGTTTGTTTTAGTTTGCATCTTCTGTGCTATGATTCGCTTCATTGCAATATGAAGAATGTTGATAGGGGGAAGGATGTACCTGGTTGAAGAGAGGAGAAAATTGATCCTGGAAGAGATTATCTCGGCTGGTACCGTTTACGTTAGTGACCTTGCGAAAAAGTACGAGGTCACTTATGAAACTATCCGCAAAGATCTCACTCATCTGGAAAAAAAAGGACTGTTGGTTAAAAGCCATGGAGGGGCAACCTTAAAGCAGGGGGCTGTCGAACATCCTTTCCAGGTCAGGGAAAAAGAAAATAGTACCTTCAAACAAGCTATCGCCAGAAAAGCGCTGGACTTTATCCCCCCCAACAGCTCAATGATCATTGGCACTGGGAGTTCTAACTATGAACTGGCTAATCTGTTGTGCATGAAATCTGGCTTTAAAATTTTTACCGATTCTTTGCCGGTGGCCAGTGTGCTGATCGAATCTGATAACCAGGTCTTTTTGTTCGGCGGAGAACTGAGGAAGAAAAGCTCTTCTGTCTTTGGCGGGTGGGCTGTGTCAATGATTAATGATATTAACGTTGATCTCTGCTTTATCGGCACCGATGGCTTCAACAATATGACAGGTCCCTCCACGCCGTCCTCCTCGGATGCCTTTCTGGATCGAACGATCATTGCCCATTCCGAGAAGAAATATATCCTGGGCGATTACACTAAGTTCCAGCGAAGCAGCTTATTTAAGATCTGCGACTGGTCTGAGATTACCGCGCTGATCACTAATGATATTGCGGATAAAGACGGTATTGCCGAAGTTTCGAAATATACAACAGTGGTAACTTGTTGATTTTAAAATCAATAATTTCAATAACGGTACTTCTCATGTGCCGTTGTCCTGTAGAAACAATTGCAATCAAAACACTCCGCTCATAAGAGCGTTTGAAGTATTGCCATTGTAAAAGTCCCCAGAATAAGCCAATTTAATTCAATTTATTAAAAATCAATCAGTTAATGATTCGTGGCGCATTAATTAATCGTCAGTTTTGCTCATATGAGTATTTTTCGTAATGCGCTTATGTGATTTTGTGTGATCAAGATATAACTTTTGCAAGCTTCCCATTTCAGCAAATCACTGATGTGCTATAACTGCTCATGTGATTACATAGGTGCTCACATGAGCATTTAACGGAATGAGGAGAAGCCAGTGGGCACAATTTCTATCAATGTCGCGGATGGTGCGGCATACAAAAATTATGATGAAGTGCTGGAGCATATTCACCAGAAACATCTGGCTGATGGGATAGTAAGAGACACTTACCTCCAGGCGCTGCGTGAACGTGAAGCCGACTACCCAACCGGAATTTTACTTGATGGCTATGCTGTCGCTATCCCACATTGCGATAGCCAGCATGCCGTCAGCCCGGCGATTTACATCATCCGTTTGCCACAGGAAATTGAAGTTAATCAGGCAGATGGTGACGAGAAATTGTGGGTTCGCCTGGTTGTTAACCTGGTTGTTACTCAACCAGCAGATCAATTGCAGTTGTTGAAGGCGTTGTTTAACCATCTTCAGCTAGCTGATTTTTACCACCAGATGCTGGAACTTCCTGCTGAAGAAGCAAGAGCATTGTTTATTAACACGATAATTAAATAACAATTACCCGGAGATTTTACCATGATTACTATCCTCGTAGCCTGCGGAAGCGGTGTAGCAACCTCCACACTTGCCGCTGATGAAGTTAAATCGGTTTGTGCTGAATACGACATTGCCAACGTAAAAATTAATAAATGTAGTATGTCCGAACTGGCCTCCGAAATGCAAAGTGCTGATGTGGTTCTGACAACGAATAATTATAAAGGTGATATTGGTAAGCCGCACATGAGCGTCGCAGGTTTTATTACCGGTATTAACGAAGCCGCGCTGCGTAAAAAATTAGGTGAACTGTTAAGCGAAATTTCCAAAGGCTAAAGTCTAAAAAAGACGGGGGATGGTTAAATGGAAATGTTAAAAAGCATCATGTTTACTATTACAAGCATGGGCGCTACAGCAATATTGCCGCTTGTTATTTTCCTTTTAGGTCTGGTTTTTCGAATGAAAGTTGGTGCTGCCATTAAATCTGGCATCACCGTAGGTATCGGTTTCATCGGCCTGGGACTGGTTGTTGGGCTGCTAAACACAGCCCTGCAGCCAGCAATTGCGTATTACTCAAAAATTGGCAGCGGGTTCACCGTGGCTGATATTGGATGGCCTGCCGTTGGCGCAGCTGCGTGGGTTGCACCGTTTGCGGCAATGGTTATCCCAATTGGTATCATTCTGAACCTGATCCTGGTTCGCCTGAAACTGACTAAAACGCTGAACGTTGACATCTGGAACTATATGCATTTCCTGGTTCCTGGTGCTCTTGCGTACTTCGTCTTTGACAGCTTTTTCCTCGGGTTGGGTGTTGCCGTGGCTCTGAGCGTAGCCGCACTGTTTATTGGCGATCTTATTGCGCCAAGATGGCAGAAATACTACGGCCTCGAGGGAACGACCTGTACCACAATGATCCACATCGGATGGACACTTCCATTTGCATGGGTGGTTAACAAAATTATCGATTTCATTCCGGGTTTAAACAAGCTGGATGTGGATTTAGAGAGCGTTCAGAAGCGACTGGGTGTATTCGGTGAACCCGCCATCATCGGCGTGATCGTCGGTTGTCTCCTGGGATTGTTAACCAAACAACCCATTACAACCATCGTGCCAATGGCGATGGGCGTGGCAGGCGTCATGGTGCTGTTGCCAAAAGTGGTTGGGGTCCTTATGGAAGGGCTTAACCCGATAGGTAAGAGTGCTAAAGAAATCATGCAAAAGCAGATGGGTAAAGATGCTGAACTGAATATCGGGATGGACTGCGCCCTGGCGCTTGGCGATCCAGCAACGGTGACTGTCACCGTTATTACTATCCCTCTGACGATGCTTTGCGCGCTGGTTTTACCGGGTATTCAGATATTCCCAATCGGCGTGCTGATGTCAATCATCTACATGACGACCATGACGGTTATGGTCAGTAACGGCAACGTTATTCGATCGATTATCTCAACCTTACTGTTCTGTGTGGTGGTTATGTACCTGGGGGGATATGTCGCGCCCGGTGCAACTCAGTTCCTCAACGGTGCTGGCGTCGGCCTGAATGGCCAGGGTACGGACTTCGTATTAACCGGCCCATGGGAACTTCTGACCTACTGGTTGAGCACAGTTACTCATTAATTTACGGAGTTGACTAAAATGGCACAAATTTTACCATCAGTATTTGGTGCAAACATATTACGTTTGCAGGAAGAGATTCAGTTTCTGGAAACAGAAAAAACAGAAATTCTGCATGTTGATTTAATGGATGGTACTTATGTAAGTAATATCGCATTCGGTCCGAACCAAATCGCGGCAATGAAAAAAGCCAGCTCAATGACATTTGACGTGCATATGATGCTGGCAAACCCGGAAAGACATATTGATGATGTTATTAAAACCGGTGCGGAATTGATCTCGGTTCATTATGAATCAACGCCGCACGTGCATTATATTATCCAGAAGATCAAGAAAGCCGGGCGCAAAGCTGGCGTAGTGCTTAATCCGGGGACGCCAGAAAACGTAATTGAGTATCTTCTGGATGATATTGATTACATTTTAATTATGACCATTAATCCAGGACAGCCAGGCCAGACTTTTATTGAAAAAAGTCTGGAGAAAATCAGGAATACTAAAAAAATGGTTGCCGGTCGTAATATTCAGATCGAGGTCGATGGCGGCGTCAACGTTGAAATAGCGAAAAAGGTAAAGGATGCGGGTGCTGATTTAATTGTCGTTGGTGGTGCGCTATTTAACGGTTCTCCGAAAGAAAGCTATCAGGCATTAAGGGCAGCGATCCAATAACAGTTTGCTACCAAATAAACCCAGTAACCCTACAAGCTATTATTAGCATTAATTAAATTACCAATTACCTGAAAGGGGAGTTGTCCTCCCCTTTGTCATGAGATTTTGAGGAGTATAGTGAAATGAGTAATTTTGAAGGTAAAGTCGCGCTAGTAACCGGTGGGGCACATGGCATCGGTAAAGGTATTGCTAAGCAATTCGCTGACCGTGGGGCTCATACTGTTATTGTCGATTACAACGAAGAAAATGGTAAAAAGACGGCCGAAGAGTTAACTTTCGCTAATGTTAAATCCTTATTCGTTAAAACCGATGTATCCGATCCGAAAGCTCTGGAAAACGTTCGCGAGCAGGTTTTTCAAACCTTTGGACGCATTGATATTCTGGTATTAAACGCAGGCGTGGCGTTTGCTAATAAGGTCAATAACATCACTTTTGAAGAGTGGAATAAAACAATCGCCATTAACCTTACCGGACTGTTCAACACCGTCAAGGCGTTCTACGACGACTTCACCACTAATCATGGATCTATCGTTTATATTTCATCCGGCTCTGCGCTTTCCGGCACCGGCGGCGGTGTGAGTTACCCGGCCAGTAAAGCTGGCGGTGAGGGATTGATTCGCGGCCTGGCAAAAGAATTAGGGCCGAAGGGGGTCAACGTTAATGCTATCGCTCCACGTCTGATTGATACCGGTGAAATGATGCGTGTCAATTACCCAACTCAGGCCGATCTTGATGCTGTTCTGGAAAAAATTCCGGTGCGCCGTCTTGGTACTATTGACGATGTGGCAAACCTGGCAATCTTTTTGGCTGATAAAGACAACTCGTACATCCAGGGGCAAACCATTCTGATGGATGGTGGTCGTACCATCGCTTAAAAGGGAGAGAATCACATGAGCGTTCAACAAAACACTTTAAATATCCTGAGCGAATTGCAGCAAAATGCGATGAAGATTGATGATGCCCAGGCTGCGCAATTCGTCTCACAGATTAAGAATGCTAAACATATCTTTCTGCAGGGCGCGGGCCGTAGCGGCATCGCCATCCGCAGCTTTGCAAACCGTCTGCTCCACCTCGGTTTTTCAGTAAGCGTTGTCGGCGAAATTTCTTCTCCTCATACGAAGCCGGGCGATCTGGTCATTATTGGTTCCGGCAGCGGTGAGACCGGCAGTCTGGTGAGCCTGGCGCAGAAGGCCGTAGCCTGTGGCGTGGATGTGGCGCTTGTCACAATGAAAGCGGAGTCCACAATCGGCAAACTGGCCAAAAGCACGCTTGTGTTGCCTGGAACCGTGAAAGAAGACAACCTGCGTGAAGACGGTGCTTTTTCACAGCCTATGGGATCGGCTTTTGAGCAGCTCTGCTTTATCGCCTATGACGCAATCGTGCTTGAGCTGATGGCCCAGCTCGGCGAAACCAGCGAAACGATGTTTAAGAGACACGCTGACCTTGAGTAATCGGCAGAAAACGTCCCTTGAAGGGACGTTTCCTTTTAAGCATTAATGTCGTTGGTTCTTTTGCGCATGAACAAAGATTCTTCTTTCGTCAATATTGGACATTTAGCCTGGTGCGCTTTGGTGGCTCTCGGCCTTCAGCGGCACGATCGGCTTGTTGTTACCGAGGCGCAGGAAAACATATTTCTGATCCGCTGGTTGGCCGATGCCAGAAAACAGAAGAGATTCCCCAGAAATTTAACTGGGCATATAGACTGGCTACTTGCTCAGGGGCGTCGACTTGGCGTTCGGGCGCGTCTGAATCAGAAACTGCATTATTTATGGCTTATGAGCAGCGGCGATCTTCACAATATGCCGGATCTACTTCGATTGACCTATGCTATCGAAATGGCAAAAGCCGGCGGCTGGCAGTATGACCTTGTTGATGAGAAGAAGATGGCGGCTGGTATCAGCAAATTCCAGAATATGGATTCGTTTTGCCTGGAAAGAACAGCTGTCGAGGAAGGATTTGATGCTAACGGGAAGCAAATAGCCCCACTTTATGTCCGCGTTTTTGGTCAAGTTGAGAAACTGCTGTCACTTCTGGACTGCTTTGGACTTAAACTTGACGTAATCGAATCGTATTCAAATGAATTCTCTGTAACCAAATCTTCGATTTTTTTGCTACAGCCAGTGATGGCCTGACGGAGATACGCAACACGGTATATTTAGTCAGGCTTTGTTGAAAAACAGATAGTGGGTAAGCATCCCCGTAAACGAGGATGTTGTCAGGCAATACGCCCACTTTCTGGCATTCCTGCCTTCGTCATTTTGTTCAGCGCACGTACTATGGCCAGAGCCTCTGCAACCTGACTTCAGCGCACCACCGAACAGTTGTTTTACTCTCTACATCACCGATTCCGCTATCGAATGGCGGTTAAAATCTGTTGCGTATTTTCAACGGGCATTGCTCCCGCTTAGCCGCTGATTTGCAACCGTATGGTTCCGGTCTGCATACTCCCCCGGCCAGTAACCCGCTCCCTTTCGGGAAGGTATAGGGTGCTGATTTTCTTTCGGCGCAGTTCATCACGATATAACCGCGTATAATCAGCGCCGTCCGCTGCGGCTGATCTGATTTTTCGGTGTGTCTGCCAGATTAAGCCCAGAGAAGGCTGCTGC
The DNA here is from genome assembly GCF_040062315.1 of Klebsiella sp. GW_Kp181. Classification (NCBI taxonomy): domain Bacteria; kingdom Pseudomonadati; phylum Pseudomonadota; class Gammaproteobacteria; order Enterobacterales; family Enterobacteriaceae; genus Klebsiella; species Klebsiella sp. GW_Kp181. The sequence goes on along the minus strand of NZ_JBEAFR010000088.1, from coordinate 42,922 downwards.
GTCCGTGACGTTGTTCAGTGACGTTCGGTGCAGATAATTTCATGTGTTTTTGCATCTACAGCAATGTGCAACTTTCGTCAGATGCGACGGTATTCTTTGCCGTGTTTTTTGACTTTACACTCACCTTCACCGGAGACCTTCCATCCTGTGGAATCAATCACGAGATGGGCTATTTCTGCCATCTGCCTTATTGTCCCGTCAGGCCGAGGGAGGCGTAACCCGTACATAAAACAATATGAAGCGCAGAATCTGTAGTTTGGCAGGAGTGCAATTGTAAGAGAAAATCTCTTTTCTGCTATGGAGTTAGGCGTATTCTTCAGCCAGGCTGGATCAAGATGTGTTCTCCAATGCGAGAATCGCAGTTGAGATGCTCACGGGTCGATGAGCATCTCAACTGCGTTAGGGATATCTTGGGCAGGGCAGCCGGATGATGAGCCAGAATAGCGTATTTTAACGTGGGCAGCGGTATACGGTTCCGCTCAATGTCACATTGGTTTGCTGGCTTGAGCCTGTGCCATGATAGGCGCTTCCGGTTTGGCCAGCCCTTTGGGTTAACAGTACCACCACGTTCCCCCCCATTTTCCACGCTTTATTTTTTAGATCGTTACGGGCACCCGTCTCCAGATTGCTGTTTGACGTCCAGCCTCCCGTGAAAAAATTCCCCTGGCTACCGGTGACATCGCCTAAATAGGTGCACGAAGTGTCCGGTTCATTATGCGTTACCCGCACGCCTTCAGCACCGTGCTGGAGGGAATTAGCGCTGCAAGCTGTGAGCATAAGAGCGGAGAGAAAGACTAATTTTTTGTTCATGTAAAATCCTTAATCAAAATCGCTAAAAATAATCAAATAGGGTGCGAAGCCAGTCGGATGTTGAGGCGCATCGTGCTGGCAATAAAATGTTCTACCCGGAGGATTTAAGGGGTGTATAGCTTATAAGAATAATTTTATATAAATACTTAAAAGGGCTATAACGTCTCTTACCGTAGTGATGATATTCTTTTTTTTTGTCAGAGATGATGAATTCCTTGCCATAAACAGAGGCGTCTTTATTTATTAAAAACGATAACCTACGCTCACGCCAAATGTGTTTGTATCAACGTAAAGTAATTTAGCTGTTTCCCATGACACATCCAGGGAAAGGTTAGTGAATGGATTAAAAATAAGACCTGCACCATAGGCAAAAGCATCTTCTGAGGAAGATTGATTGTCACGGTTTTTGACCTTCATACCAGCCATACCTACATTACCATATAAACTAACATAGTCATTAATCTGGTAGGTCGGTCCTACCATTAACGAACTATAGCTAGTGGTATTATCGCCATCTTTATGTAGTTTTCCTGCGTCCCAACGGTAATGTTGTACTTCATGACGAGTTGCCGTGAGAGAGGTCAATACACCCCAGTCAGAATTGAACTCATAGCGATATTTTAGATTGAGCCCGCGAAGATCCTTACTTGCAGATTTCTTTAACGCGCTAAGATGCGTTTGGGCATAGCCAAGGGAGAGGGTATGGTTTTCCATCGCCAACGCTAATGAGGGCGAAAATAATAGTGCTGCCATAATCCATGGTGAAAAAGCACGCTGCATGTAAAGCTCCTTGTTGGTGAAAAGAACAATGCTTATGTATAAGCAATAACCGTAGAAGGATGATTGCGGAAGCCATATAACCAGAAAAAGCGAGTAAAAGTTATGAAATTAGTCTTACATGAATTTTACCGACGTTTTCAGAAAAAGTAAGATTTTATAACTCATTGATATTACTGATTTTATGTCAATTATTTCACGGCGGCGTTGGTTTATTGCGCGGTACATACGTTATATATCTGCCGATTGATTGAGTACAAATAAGTGCTGTTACCGACCCTGGTGATGCGAATTTCATTGGCGGCATCGGGGTGCAATACGCGAAAATGTGCTAAAAAATCACCGGCGGTGTCGGTAGAAAAAACTTTTACCGAATCGACATCAAATGTATAAATGCCGGGGCCAGGCATTTGCAGGTTCTTCATATACACATCGCGATACAACACTTTTTTGATTTGCTCTTTAGTGGTGATGTCATACTGCAATGTAATGCGTTTGTTTTTGAAATCGAGGACGATATTGCCATTAGCGAGAAAATTGCCAGGCAGGACTGAAGTTACCGTTTTAGTGGTGCATATAAATGAATCCGCATCTGACAGAGGATAGCGCTGCTGGCGTGCCTGTAAAATCAGCAGCACAAAAGATGCTGCCAGAATAAGTAGCGTAATGCCTCTTAATACCGTTCTTTGATAGTGATGCATTTGGGCTCCGAAACATTCAGTTGATTCAGACACTGAACAAAAATATTGGTGTCAGGAACGCGAATATAATAAATGAAATTGCCGTTTTGCTTATAGACTTGCTGACTCAGTTCGGAAAAAGCCCCCACCGCATCCTCGAGAGACCGATTATCTTCAGTGACACCATAAAAGGTATATCCGTTATAGGTTCCCAGCTCAGAAAAGTAGTCTGGATGGCGTTTGCTGTAGAGATAAATGACCATCAGCAGGAACAGCGTTGCGCAGATTAAAAATAGCCACTCTTTTCGGTTTGAAACTGCCTGCGAAGACTGCGTTGGTTCAGGCAACGATTCTGCAACTGGCGCAACGGTGTCGCTGGCTCTATTTTGCGTTGCGGGTGTTGATTCATCTGGCAGTGGTTCGATAGTTACCGAGAGCGTCACACCAACCTTAGGGCGCGTTAATACCGCAGAACTGGAAAGGCCGATTTTTTCAAACGAACCGCGTAATTGATTGATTAATTTGTAATAGCTGGCACTGGAAACCACCACACCTTTTCGTCCCCACACCCAGGCGATTAAATCATCTTTTTTAAAAAGTCCCTGATGAAAAGCAAGGAGCAAATTGCATTCAGATTCAGAAATTTTTAAGCTTTCGCGATCGCGTGATAAGGTCATCCGCTCGCAATCAAGAATGACTTTCTTATCAATTAGGTACTTATTCTTACTCATAGGGCCTTCTGCTAAGAATGAGTCGTTCTGGTTTAACCATTATGTTACCTCAGCACCTACCGATCTATTGAAAGGTTTTTACTTTTAATCCTTTCATTTTGCTCATTGCCCCGTGTATCAAGCCAGACCGTAAAATCATCTGAATTCATCGGCTTTGCGTAAAGATAGCCCTGTATAAAACCTACGTTATGATCGAGGATATAGCGTAGCTGATGCTCTGAACTGACGCCTTCCGCAACGATATTAAGTCCCAGCCTTTGACTAAGCATAATAATGGTATCCAGAATGGGCACGTCGCTGCCGCTGGTATCAATCGTATCGACAAAAGTACGATCGATTTTCAGATAATCAGCCGGAAGCTGCTGAAGGTAAGAAAGCGAGCAGTAGCCGGTACCAAAATCGTCAATCGCTATCAGTACGCCTTTCTCACGCAGCTGCATGAGCTTATCTGACACTAAAGCCGGTTGAACAATGAGGCTGCGTTCGGTGAGCTCCAGCATGAGGCGCAGTTTCCCTAAGCTTGCCAGTAGCGATTCAACATCGGCAATAAAACTCTCATGCACCAGATGTTCAGGTGAAATATTTACGCTGATATAAAAATCCCCGGCAACCTGCCACCGTTCGACATCCTGGGCGATGAGCTTAAATAAGTGACGCGAAAGCGGAACGATCATCCCTTCGTTTTCTGCCGCGGTGATGAAAATGTCGGGAGTAATAAAACTCCCATCCGGAAGGGGCCAGCGCATTAATGCCTCCACGCCGCCGCAATGAGCGCGGCTGACGTTAAATACAGGTTGATAATGCACCGTGAACTGCCCGTTTTTCATACCGCGGGTGATTTCTCGGGCCATGGATAGCCGTTTCTGGGCCCAATGCCGGTAAAGAAAAAGGGTCATAAATGAGAAGCAAAGCGAGAGAGGGATAAAGATAAGCAGAGATTTCATCCACAGAGCCATCAATGTCGCGAGAGGCGCGCCGACGGTAAGCGAAATCTTACCGTCGGCGGTGACGAAATGTTGGGTCATCACTATTCTGTCACGCTGCGCTGGTTGGCTGATAATCCTATCGCCCTCGCCAAACCGCAGGCTGAATACGGCGGCTCTTTCCTCTGCGAGGACATCCATCAGTTCCTGAATATAGCGAGAATCGACGATGACAAACGCTGATTTTTGTGCCGTCACCTGCTCCGTGTAAACCACCGCGGGTCTGCCTGGTCCTCCGGCCATCAAGTCAAATGAACGGACCCATCTGGCAGGTAACGGCGTCGGGAGCGTTTTACCCGGCGGCAAAGGAAAAGGGTGCGCCTGCTCCCTGGTAACAAAGGAACAGAGCAGGTTGCCGTTTTCCAGCAGACCGATATCGCGGATATAAGGGGTAAAGGCGCGGGTTCGGTTAAGCTCCGACAGCATTTCAGCGCAGGGTCTGTCCGCTATTTTTACGGTTTTTGCGGTGACCCGCCATGAGGCGGTTGATACATCGTTACTGAAACGTAATAAGGTATTCGCGCTCAGGGCGACGTCCTGTTTAAACTGTAGTACGCTGACCAGCAGCGCTAATATAATCATCACGACCAGCGGCACAAGCACTGAACAAATCACAAAAGATAGCTTTAGTTTCACTGGCTTTGTCTCTCATTCACGAAGGGATGCGCGGCTGTCTCAATGGTCGCAATACTCATTATGCTTTAGCGCTGCCGCTGGTGGTGCAGAAATTATAGATCTGCCGGTTCAGTGAAAAAAGATAGGCCCTCGGACCGATTTTATTTATCGTCAGCTCATTCTCGGTTGCCGGCTGCAGGAGACGCAGCCAGGAAAACATCTCACCCGTCGTATCAGAATTAAATTTGTGCACGGCTTTAACCCGAAAGGTGTAGGTTTTCATGCCGGTGCGGTTAAGCGGGGTGATTGCAACATCCTGAAAGAATAACCGCTGCTCTCGCCGTTGATCCTGCACGGAATAATGAATAGCAATGCGGTTCGACTTAAGATCCAGCACTAAAGTTCCGTTCAGTATGAGCTCTCTCGGCTTTATATAAATAGTTGATTTGGCAGTGCAAATAAGATTATGTATTTCGTCTGCGTCGCGCCTGGCTCCTTGATATACCAGCGTTGCCAGCATGATACATCCGCAGAGCAGACCGCACAGGATGACTAGTAGCGTTCTTTGATGGTAATGCATTTAGGTACCGCCGTTTCAACAGGGTTCAGACACTGCAAAAAAAGATTCATATTCGGTTCGCGGAGATAATAAAGATAATGTCCGTTCTGGCGAGATAGCGGCAGCGTCAGGGTGTGATAAGCCGAAACCACCTCCTTAAATGTCACTTTATCGGTAGCCATCTTAAAGAAGATATAGTCATCCTCATTACCGAGCATCCTGAAGCTACTGTTGTGTTTATTTTGCGCTGGCGCATGCTGAAATAGCATCGCAACACCCGTTAACAACAACAGTGTAATGGTCAGGACGAGAGGGCGTATTTTGGCTGAAATCTTTTTAACGTCCGGCGTGAGAGCCCGTTGGCTATCTTTTTCGCACCCTGCATCCCTGACGTTTTCGCATCGTGGCGTAGGTTCTTTTTTGATGGGTTCTAACGCCAATGATAACGAGACGCCAATTCGTGGTCGCGTAACAATATCGGCCGCATTCAGGCCAACAAGAACAAAGTTATTCCGCATCTGGTTAATGAGCTTGTAATAACTCGATTCGGAAACACAACCCGCACGGTTCTTCCAGACAAAATTAATAATATCTTCCTTTTTATATATTCCGCGATAGAAGGCAAGGAGTAAATTTGTCTCCGATTCTGAAATTTTAATGATTTTATCACCGTTGGTTAATGTCATTTTAGCGCTATCAAATATCACCTTTTTAGCTATTAGTAACGATTTCTCATCCATGGTAAACCCGATCTTTAATACGTTTTGCTGTCGCTTGCTATATTAACATGGGGCAGGAGGATTTCATCCCTCTTTGCATCAGTAGTCTTCTGTGACGACATTCATACTGATGCTAAAAATGTTTTTTATTTAGTTTACTTCCTTTTAAATCATGTGGTTATTTGGTTTTTGTGAATTTTTCTTACCGGTATTTGAATTTATGAATTTCCGCATGCCAGGTAAGTAAGGAAAATTTAAGGGTTATTCAGCACGTCAGGAAGCTCTTTTCCGAAAATTATTTCTAAGATTGGCCTTAAACATGATAGCGCCGCGGGGCTATAACGCCAGTTGCTATACGCCCTGTTTCAGAGGGGCGCACAATAAAACTTGCCCGGCGACAAGCTATTTTGTTTGGCCTCAACCAAAGGACGTTTGCTTTATCTGCTTTATTAGCAGAGCGAGTAGCGTTAGTTGAAAACAAACAGCAATAAAGGAATAAACGACCATGTTCAAGAAAACGACACTGGCTTTGCTTACAGCCTCACTTTTTATTTCTACCAGTACATTTGCGATGTCCAATAATACCATTACCTTTCGTGGTGAAGTTTCCGATGAAACCTGTTCTGTAGCCATTAACGGTAATCAGGCAAAACCGGTAGTTATTCTGCCGACGGTGAGTGCCAAAGAACTGGCGAAAGGCGGCGATACCGCAGGTCAGGTGACATTCGATATTGGTCTCACCGGCTGTACGGGTAATGCCGATAAACCGACCAAAATCTCTACCGTTTTGTCGGTAACCAGGTGACCAGCAACGGTAATCTTGGAAATACCGGGGACGCCGCCAACGTAGAAGTCCAGATTCTCGATACGGCTGAGAAAGTTATCAATCTGACCAACGGTTTCAAAGGTGAAGGCGATCTGCAGCTGAAGCCGGGAGAGACGGAAGCCAGCGCCACTTATACCGCGCAGTATTACGCCAACGGCGCGGCATCGGCTGGTACGGTCGAAGCCACTCTCCAGTACGCCGTTTCCTACCTGTAAAAACGCTTCCTGGTCCGGTGCTTGTCGTCGGACCCTTTTGATAGCAATGGAGTTGTTGCAATGAAAAAGGATGCTACCCGTTCAGGGCTGCGCTATCTGATGGCGCTGCTACTCCTGTTTCTTCCCGCTGCCGCGGCATGGGCCAGCGTCACCATTGTAGGCAGTCGGATTATCTACCCGTCGACCGTACCCTCTGTCGATGTACAGCTAAAAAATAACGATGACTTTCCCTATGTCGTACAAACCTGGTTTGACGATGGCGATATGCGTATTGGGCCAGAGAACGCGAGTGGCATTCCTTTTATCTCGACGCCGCCGGTATTTCGTATCCAGCCAAAAGCAGGCCAGGTGGTGCGCGTGGTGTATAGCCAGCGTAAAGCGCTGCCGCCCGATCGTGAATCTGTCTTCTGGTTCAATGCATTGCAGGTACCGCCGGCCAATATCGGCGGCCGTCAGCAGAATAAAGTGCTGGTGATGTTACGGACGCGGATCAAACTTTTTTACAGGCCGGAAGGGATTGGTTCACCGGGCAATCTGGCTAAAAAGCTGCACGTTACCGTAGTGCGTAATGCCCGAAAAGGTGCCGGTATTGTTATCAGCAACCCGCAGCCCTGGTATGCATCCCTCAGCAACCTGAGCGTGACGGCAAGCGGCGTATCACGTCAGCTTAATGTCGAAATGGTTCCACCTTTCTCCAGCCGTACTTTCTGGATACCTGGAAAATTCAGCGCCAACTCGCTTAACGGTACCGTCACCGTGACGTTGGTTAACGACCAGGGTGCAAGGATAAGCGAGCGTTATCATGTCGCCGAAGGTTAAATTCTGTCGCAAAAATATCTTCGTTTTCTTAGCCGTAGCCTGCTCCGGTCAGGCTTTTGGCGAAGAATACTATTTTGATCCTTCTCTGCTGCAGGGGACGGCTTACGGGCAAGGTATGGCGAGCGTTAACGGACCCGATACGCCCGCCGGAGAGTATCTGGTTGACGTTATGGTCAATGGCTCGCTGCTAAAATCCGGCGTAAAGATCCGCTTTACTCCAGCTAATGGCGAACAACGCACGGAGCCCAGCCTTCCGTTATCGCTGATGCAGGCCGCTCGGGTAAAATCGCTCCCGGACAAAGCGCCTCAAAATAGCTGTCGTCCGCTCAGGGAATGGGTATCCCAGGGCGAATGGCAATTTGATAGCGCGATGCTACAGCTCCGGCTTACGCTGCCGATGAGCGAGCTGATACACAGGCCGCGCGGCTATCTTCCGCCTTCGCAGTGGGACAGCGGCGCGCTGGCTCTGTTTTTACGCCATAACACCAACTGGACCCACACGGACAACACCCGCCAGCACTTCCGCTACCAGTATTTGTGGAGCGGGATCAACGCTGGCAGCAACATTGGACTGTGGCAGCTCCGCCATCAGGGTAACCTGCGCTATGCCGACAGCAACCAGAGCGGTAGCGACTGGCATTACAATCGCGTACGCAGTTGGGTGCAGCGACCACTCGCCGCAATCGACAGCATCCTGACGTTTGGCGATAACTACACTGACTCCAGTTTATTCGGCAGCCTGTCGTTTAATGGTATGAAACTCGCCACGGATGAGCGCATGTGGCCGCAGGGCAAACGCGGCTATGCGCCAGAGGTACGCGGCGTGGCGGCAAGCAGCGCGCGGGTGGTCGTCAAACAGCTGGGCAAAGTTATCTATGAAACCCATGTTCCGCCCGGACCGTTCGCTATTGACGATCTTTACAACACCCGCTATCAGGGTGATTTGCAGGTTGAAGTGATTGAGGCTAACGGAAAAGTATCGCGCTTTACCGTGCCCTATTCTGCGGTTCCCGACTCGGTGCGACCAGGCAACTGGCACTACTCTTTTGCTGTTGGCAAGGTCCGCCAGTACTACCGCATCGACAACCGCTTCCTTGAGGGGACGCTGCAGCACGGGGTAAATAATAATCTCACTCTTAACCTCGGATCGCGGTTGGCGCATGATTATCAGGCCTGGCTGATCGGCGGCGTATGGGCGACCCGCCTTGGCGCATTCGGCATGAACGCCACCTGGTCTGGTGCGCGAGTGGAGCATAATGACCGTCAGCAGGGCTGGCGAGCGGAGCTGAGCTATAGCAAGACCTTTTCCACAGGCACTAATCTGGTGCTGGCGGCCTATCGCTACTCAACCGGTGGATTCCGCGATTTGGAAGATGTATTTGGCGTACGCCGACAGGCGCAAAACGGCATTGATTACTACTCCGACACGCTGCATCAACGTCAACGCCTTTCGGCGACCGTCAGCCAGCCCTTAGGCCATTCAGGTACGCTCAATCTCAGCGCCAGTACCGCCGATTACTACAATAATCAGTCGCGGATCACGCAGCTGCAGCTCGGCTACAGCAACCAGTGGCGAAAAATGAGTTATGGATTTAACCTCGCCAGGCAGCGTTCCACCTGGGACTATGGCCGCTTCTACCGCAGCGTTAACGAACCGCAGGATCTGAGCCAGCGGCAAAAATATACCGAGACGACGCTGTCTTTTACTCTCTCCATTCCATTTGACTGGGGCGATAGCCCGACATCCGTAGCGATGAACTATAACCAGTCGCGCGCGAATCACTCTTCAACCCTGTCGATGACCGGGACCCGTGGCGAGCAGAGCGAACTCTCCTGGTCTGTTTATGGCGGCTATGAGCGCTATCGCAATGGGGACGAAGGGGCATCGACGACTTTCGGCGGTAATCTCCAGCAAAACACCCGTTTTGGCGCGCTGCGTGCGGGCTACGACCAGGGAAAGGACTATCGGCAGGTGGCGCTGGGCTCCTCCGGGACCCTGGTGCTGCATTCCGGTGGCGTGACGCTCGGTCCTTACGCCAGCGACACCTTTGCATTAATTCACGCCGATGGCGCGCAGGGCGCAGTCGTCCAGAACGGTCAGGGGGCGGTAATCGACAGTTTCGGTTACGCCATTTTACCTGCGCTATCTCCGTATCGTCGCAACAACGTCTCACTCGATACTCGCCAGATGCGCAGCGATGCTGAACTGACGGGGGGAAGCCAACAAGTTGTTCCCTATGCCGGCGCGATCGCGCGGGTGAACTTCTCCACGATTACCGGCAAAGCGGTGCTTATCGCGGTGAAAATGGCGGATGGCGGCATCCCGCCGATGGGGGCCGAGGTCATTAACAGCGAAGGGGCCGTCATTGGGATGGTCGGGCAGGGTGGGCAGGTTTATGCCCGTATCAGCACTCCCTCAGGCTCATTGCTGGTGCGTTGGGGAAAAGGGACCGATCGACGTTGCCATGTGCCCTACCAGTTCGATCTACATTCGCCTGAAAACGTGATTTATCTTACAACGACCTGCGAGAGGGAATAGTCTCATGTGTTATCTTCGCCAAACGCTGCTACTTGCTGCTACCCTGCTTTTCAGCACCGCGTCCTGGGCTAACTGCGTTAAAGTGACGGATAATAGTTTCCTTTCGGAGGCGGCGATTAAAGCAGGCTATACCGCGCGCTTCTGGCGCGGCGCCTTTGATGACAATATCGGTCATCTTGGTCTGCCGTCAGTCATTAGCGTTAGCGCGAATAATAAGTTCCAGCCTTCCGGCACCGTGCTTGCCAGTACGGTGGGTAATTTCCTCACTGCAGGCGTTCAGACGCCCTATACGGCAAAGCAGGTGCTTTACCGCTGTGATTTGCAGGACGCCGGGAAGCTGTATGAACTGTATTCAACCAACGGCGATAACTACTTTGTTGGCGGGCGTCGGGCGAAAGAAGTGGAGGGAGCCTACTATGACGCGGAACGTAACGTCGCGGTACGCATGACGAATCTGAGTACCGGCGAATACTATAGCCGCTTCTGGAAGCAGCGCCAGCTCACTGCGGATAGTTGGTTTCAGGACGATCGCGCAATTTATATTCCCGCAGGCGCATTTAGTAATGTCCTGTATGAGATGCTTAAAATCGCCGCCTCGGATCAATATATTTTTAACGACAGAATTAACAAAGACACCTATAACCAGCCGCGCGGTTATATCGCATTCAAGGGGCCTGGCTTACTGACCTCCGCTATTCAACCCGGTATGGATCATGCTTCAAGTTATTATGGTTGGCCCGAATCCTGGCCCGGTGCGTGGAGTAGCTACAATCAGGTCACCTATATTCGCGGCGCGGCCTGCTCCATTGAAGATTATCCCGCGACGGTGCTGCTTCCTACCATTACAGCGGAGGCGCTCTCTTCTGGCGAAAGCAGCGAAGCGCCTTTCAGCATAACGCTGGAGTGCGAAGCTGGCGCGATGTCCTCGACTCATCCCACCACTAGTGTCGCTAACGTAGCCATGGGTTTTTTAGTCAATCAGCCTGGCGCCGTGGCCGCCGCGCGCCGCCTTGGCCTGACGACCACCGGCGGTGGATTGACCTGGCTAATGGACACGCATTATGGCGGACAGGGCGTGGCTTCCGGAGTAGGAATACGGATTTACGATGAGGGCGGTGCGCCGCTTAACCTTTTGCCGGACAAAGTGAGTACCGGGACGGGCAACGCCCGTGGCTGGTATGGATATAAAGAGCTCACCGTACTAACGAGCAAAAAAGACCGCGGTTCGGTAGAGGTCTGGCATGGTGATTTTACTGCCTCCCTTGAGGCGCTCGGTGGACAACCGGTAACGGTAGGGAGCGTGGATGCGCAGTTACAGGCAGTGGTTAGTTTTCAGTAAGGCGGCGTTAGCGCTGCTGTTACTGGCAGGCGTCAATTCCGCGTCGTTTGCTGCGGTTAACGTTGACCGAACCCGGCTCGTATTCGCCGCTAACGATATTGCCCAGTCGCTGACGCTCGCAAACGACAGCGTAACGCCAATGCTGTTACAAGTCTGGACCGATGCCGGAGAGACCGCCTCTTCACCCGATAGTAGCCGTACGCCGCTGGTGGTATTGCCGCCCGTCTTTAAAATGCAGCCGGATGAGTTGAGAACACTTCGCGTGATGCTGAGCTCGCGGCGCAGTCTGCCAGAGGATCGGGAGAGCCTATTCTGGCTCAACATTTACCAGATACCGCCCGAACTGAGCGCGACGAAAAGCGCTACCCGCAAGCTAGTGTTACCCCTACGGCTGCGGTTGAAGGTATTTATTCGTCCGACCGGCTTAAAGGCGCCCACCGCCAATGATGAACAGAAACTGCGCTTCAGCATCGCTTCGCAGGGCATCACGATAACCAACCCAACGCCGTGGTATATGAGCCTGACAGTAACGGCAACAAAAGGAATCAGGATCGGTTCCATCATGCTCGCGCCGTATGAGCGGCGGGATGTGGTGCTCTCTCAGGCACCGGCCGTGGGAACGACGGTAAACTATGCGGTGATCAATGACTCCGGAAACTGGCGAACCTATACCGCAACCATTATGGCGAAAGAGAGTTGAACCCTGTTTTTTTACCCCATCCCTCCCCGCGCCGCAGTAACGGATGTTTCCGTCGCGCATCCCTTCCTCACGCCGGCTGCATAAGCGTGACGGCTGTGGTTTAATATTGACCAGGATTGACCCGGGCATCACTTGAGTTGATTCATCCGCCAGGCGTAGCGGTTTCTTTTTTAAACATATATGATTTTTCATATTCAATATTGATATTGCGTTTCCGTGGAGTATCCTGTCCGTCAACGATCGGGAGGAATGATGTCATTAACACCCTTACAGCTTTTCAAAAATCTGTCCGATGAAACCCGTCTGGGTATTGTGCTGATACTTAAGGAGATGGGGGAACTGTGCGTGTGCGATCTCTGCACGGCGCTGGATCAGTCGCAGCCCAAGATCTCCCGCCATCTGGCAATGCTTCGGGCAAGCGGACTGTTGTTGGATCGCAAGCAGGGGAAGTGGGTGCACTATCGTTTATCACCGCATATGCCTGTATGGGCAGCACAGGTCATTGAACAGGCCTGGTTAAGCCAGCGAGAGATAGTACAGGTCATCGCCCGCAAGCTGGCATCAGCAAACTGTTCAGGAAGCGGTAAAGCGGTTTGTCTTTAAAATTTGCCGTAACATATATGTTTTTTCAAATGTGATTTTCAGGGAGGGGGTATGCTACTGGCAGGTGCTATTTTTATCCTGACCATTATTCTGGTTATCTGGCAGCCGAAGGGGCTGGGCATCGGCTGGAGCGCGACGCTTGGCGCAGTACTGGCTTTGATATCTGGCGTTGTGCATGTGGGGGATATTCCGGTGGTGTGGAATATCGTCTGGAACGCGACGGCGACCTTTATTGCGGTGATTATTATCAGCCTGTTGCTCGACGAGTCCGGCTTTTTTGAATGGGCGGCGCTGCATGTCTCTCGTTGGGGAAACGGTCGTGGCCGTTTGCTGTTTACCTGGATCGTTCTGCTCGGCGCTGCGGTGGCGGCGCTGTTTGCTAACGATGGTGCGGCACTGATTCTGACTCCCATTGTCATCGCCATGTTGCTGGCATTAGGATTCAGCAAGGGGACGACGCTGGCCTTCGTGATGGCTGCCGGATTTATTGCCGATACGGCCAGCCTGCCGCTTATTGTGTCTAATCTGGTGAACATCGTATCGGCAGATTTCTTTAGTCTGGGATTCACCGAATATGCCTCGGTGATGGTGCCGGTGGATATTGCTGCTATTATCGCCACGCTGGTGATGCTGCATCTGTTCTTCCGCAAAGATATCCCGCCGACTTACGATCTGGCTCTCCTGAAGGCACCTGAAAAAGCAGTAAAAGATCCGGCTACGTTCCGCACCGGCTGGATTGTTTTGATTCTTCTGCTGGTCGGTTTTTTCGTCCTCGAGCCTCTCGGGATTCCCGTTAGCGCAATTGCGGCAGTTGGGGCGGTAATACTGTTTACCGTGGCGAAACGAGGTCATGCCATTAACACCGGTAAAGTGCTGCGTGGCGCACCCTGGCAGATCGTCATCTTCTCACTGGGGATGTACCTGGTGGTCTACGGTCTGCGCAACGCCGGGCTAACCGAATACCTTTCAGGGGGGCTAAACGTACTGGCGGATAAAGGACTCTGGGCCGCGACGCTGGGTACTGGCTTCCTGATGGCTTTCCTGTCTTCGATCATGAACAACATGCCTTCCGTGCTGGTTGGTGCGCTCTCTATCGATGGAAGCACCGCAACCGGCGTTATTAAAGAGGCAATGATCTACGCCAACGTGATTGGCTGCGATCTGGGTCCGAAAATTACGCCGATCGGTAGCCTGGCAACGCTGCTCTGGCTGCACGTACTTTCACAGAAGAATATGACCATCACCTGGGGCTACTATTTCCGCACCGGGATCGTTATGACTCTGCCTGTGCTGTTTGTCACGCTGGCCGCGCTGGCGCTACGTCTCTCTTTCACTTTGTCATGAGATACTGCTATCTATGAGCAACATCACCATTTATCACAACCCGGCCTGCGGCACCTCGCGTAATACGCTGGAGATGATCCGCAATAGCGGTACTGAACCCACCGTTATTCATTACCTTGAAAATCCACCGTCACGCGATGAATTGGTCAAACTCATTGCCGACATGGGGATCGCGGTGCGGGCGCTGCTGCGTAAAAATGTTGAGCCTTATGAAGAACTGGGCCTCGCAGAAGATAGATTTACTGACGATCGGTTAATCGACTTTATGCTGCAGCATCCGATCCTGATTAACCGCCCGATTGTGGTGACACCGTTGGGAACGCGTCTGTGCCGTCCTTCTGAAGTTGTTCTGGATATTCTTCCCGATGCCCAGCAAGGCGCTTTCGCTAAGGAAGATGGCGAGAAAGTCGTTGATGACGCGGGTAAACGGCTGAAATAAATATCAAGGGGGTGAATGCCCCCTTATTCCTGCCTCAGAGCGTAAGGTCTGAATCTTCTGGCTGAGTACTGTTCCCTTCACCCAGAATGCGCTGCAGGAAAACCGTGTCCAGCCAGCGGCCATGTTTGAAACCAATATCTTTCAGAGTGCCTATTTCAGTAAATCCTGCGCGGACATGCAGCGCAATGGAAGCCACATTAGCGCTGTCACCCACAACCGCAATCATCTGACGATATCCCTGGGACTGTGCCCAGGTGACGGCTCGATCGAGCAGCGCTTTTCCGATGCCCTGTCGCTGATAACGCGGATCAATGTATATCGAGTTTTCAACCGTAAACCGGTAGGCATGGCGTTCGCGGTAACGAGAAAGATAACAGTAGCCGATGACCGTATCGCCCTTGAGGGCGATATACCATGGAAACCCATGAGACTGAACGCGACTCAGTCGGTTCAGCATCTCCTGCGTATCCGGAGGTTCGGTTTCAAAGCTACCTGTACCTTGCAGAACATGGTGAGCATAAATATTGCGTATCGCGGTAATGTGCTGTTCTTCAGCATGAATAATGTGCATCGTATCGCTCCGTTAACTCTGGTTGACAGTGTACCGGAGTGAGTCATGAGCGGATCGAGACTTAATTTATAAATTGTATAAGAGAAACTTAGAGGAGCGAAGTTGCACCGCCGCCCTGCGGGGTCTTCGTTGCTCTGGACATGAATGCCACCACCACTGATGAGAGAGGGCTATCTCTAAACGTTGTCATGGAGGTGACGATTATCTGTTGATGCCTCCTGATGCCGCTTACGCAGTTTCAGCAGCCGGGAAACCAGTATTACCACGGCGAGACCGGCCATCAGCGCCGCGCAGTGGAAGGCGATTCTGCCACCGGCATGGAAGTAGATCCAACGGGTTGCCTCAATGGAAGCGGCAAACGCGCTCAGGGCCAGAATATTCAGCGTGGCGGACACGGTGCCTTTTGGCAGATGATGGGAAAAGAGCGTGAAGCGGAACAGCACCGGGTAAAGTAGCCCAATCCCCAGCGCATAAATGCTGGTACCCAGCACCGACCAGAACCAGACATGCGGCCACATAAGATTACCGGCCAGCAGGATCAGCAGGCCGGTCAGCTGTATCGGAACGGTACGCCAGATAAAGCGCGGCGAAGTGGGGTCTTTTACCACGTTCGCCACGATCGCGCTGGCGATAATCAGCCCACTGAACACCGGCACCTGAGTCCAGGCATATGCCGCGGGAGACATGCCGCCGTGCTCAATCAGAATCACCGGAGAGAGCGCCACCCAGGTGATCATCGGCACATTGCCAAAGGCCACCGCCAGCGAACCTGTCAGCACCACGGGATGACGAAACGCCGCGATGAAATCAGCCAGCACTTCCCCCGGTTTAAATCCCCGCCCCTGAGAGATAACGGTTTCCGGCATCTTAAAAAGCAGCAGGGCCCAGGCCACCAGGCCCAGCGCGCCAATAATGGCAAACAGCAGTTTCCAGTGCATCACCGTCATTAGCGCCGCGCCGGCCAGCGGTCCGATAACCGGCGCAAGCAGGACGATAGAGGTCAGCGCAGCCATGATTCTGATTGAATCGGTTTCCCCAAACGCTTCCTGAATCGACACATAGCCCACGGTCGAGATAAAACAGATGCTGGTTCCCTGGATAAAGCGGGCGACGAAGTATTGCGCGATCGAAGCGACAAACAGCATGCTCAGGCAGGAGAGAGCAAAAACCAGGGCGCCGGTGAGCAGAACGGGGCGGCGGCCGATACGATCTGACAGAGGGCCCAGCAGCCACTGCAGCGCCAGGCCTCCAGCCATATACAGGCTGACCGATGCCGGAGCAAGGGTGACATCAGCCTGAAGCTCGTTGATGATATGAATAATGCCTGGCTGAATAAGATCCGTGGTCAGGTAAGCCGAAAAATCATAAATAATCATCGCCAGCGGAAACAACATGACGCTGCCGTACTGGATTAAACGCCGTGGCGGGGTATTCATGCGGGCTCCGGGGAATCTGCCATCCTGCATCTTAGTATCTGTAAACCAACTCAACCGACCCTAAACGGAGATAAAATAATCATGTTTTTTGTGTGGTTTTTTGGCCTTATACCACGTGCGCGCATCAGCGCTGGACGTGAGGCAATCGGCGCTCTATTGTCATCAACGTGCGGAAGTTGTCATTCATTAAAGGCTCTTGAATAACGGGATATCTATGTTACTGATCTTTGGCGGCCTGCCCGGTACCGGGAAATCAACCATTGCTCGCCTGCTGGCCGCCAGGCTGGGGGCCGTCTGGTTACGAATCGATTCGATTGAGCAGGCGCTGATCCGCGCCGAAACCGTCACCCGGCACGATATAGGACCGGCCGGATATCTGGCGGCCTACGCCATTGCTGCGGATAACCTCAGGCTGGGCAACGTGGTGATTGCCGATGCGGTGAATCCCATCGCCATTACCCGCCAGGCCTGGAGAGAGGTCGCGACCGAGAATGCCGCGCCTTATCTGGAGATAGAAGTGACCTGCTCCGACCAAACGCAGCATCGGGATCGCGTGGAAAACCGCGCAGCGGACATTCGCGGCCATATCCTGCCGGACTGGCAAAAGGTCATCACCCGTGATTACGAACCCTGGCATTCTGCCAGCCTGGTGCTGGATACCTCAGTACTGAGCGCCGAAGAGGCGGTAGAGCGGATCGTTGCGCATATTGAGTCGCACCGCCGGTAAGACTATGAATACTCCCCTGGCGAGGGAAAAAAGCGGTCGCTCAGACGACCGCGTGGTATCAGAAAACGTCGCCGGTAAAGATATTCTTTTTCAGTTGAGTAAAGTCGTAAGTCGCCAGCTCTTCAGCGCTTTGGGTATAGTAAGTCAGACTTTCTGAAATCATCAGGTTAAGCTTATTCCCTTTTTCCTGAACGATAATCAACGGCTTTTTAAACGCGTGGGCATAGCCGATTTCGTACGCCGTATCGCTATCGACGTGATCGTCAAAGAAATCAACAACGGCAACCACCACCGTGGCTTCGTCAAGATGCTTGATATCGTTCTTAAAGATGAAATCGCGCCAGGGTAAAGTGCCGTATTCCAGATTCTCCGCATCGGCCAGGCGCGGTGAGAAAAATTTATCTACCGTTTTATTGACGGTCAGCGCCTGTTCGACGCGCTGGACGCGATCAACCTGGTCGTCGCTGAAAAAAGGACTCGCAATATAAATATTTACCATCAATCGATTCTCCTGAAGATTCATTGAAAGCTGCAGTCGACCGGTAAAAGTTCGCCTGACAGTCTTCTTCCCTGATAGGCAGTTAGTCTATTCACCTGAGTCGTTAGAATAACTTTATCGATGGATGCTGACTATGTTACGTGCGGCAAAGTGCGCTTTCTCTCGTCTGGCCGATGCCGCCCGGCATCGGCGGCAAGACTTTACATAAAGAACTTCACGGCCTGCTGGAGGGTGGTGCCGACGCCCCATAAAAGCGGCACGCTCACCGCTAACCAGCTTACGGTTAACAGCAGCGTGGACGGGCGGGCCTCCCACGTGAGCTGAGCATCCTTATTGATGGTATACAGACCTTTCGCCTGCTGCTGCTGTTCCGCGGTCATCGCATGCTCTTCCGTCAGCGGACGCACCAGCTGATTACAGATAAAACCCAACACCAGCAGGCCGGTCAGGACCATCAGCGTTATATCGTAGACGCGCTCGGGCGGGACCCCGTGCGTCAGCTGATACTCGCGCAGATAGTTCACCAGAACCGGGCCGCTGATCCCCGCCGCCGACCAGGCGGTTAACAAGCGTCCATGAATCGCGCCCACCATTTGTGAGCCAAAGACATCAGCCAGATAGGCGGGAATACTGGCAAAACCTCCGCCGTACATCGAAATGATAATGCACATCGCGCAGACATAAAGCGCGATATAGCCGCCGTGATTCACCAGCGGCAACGTCCCGTACAGCACGGCGCCCAGGCAGAAAATGATCGCAAAGGTCATTTTTCGCCCGCACAGATCGGATACCGATGCCCAGAAAAACCGTCCCAGGATGTTAAACAGGCTGAGCAGGCCGGTAAATCCTGCGGCCATGGTAGCAATGCGTTTCAGCTGCTCGCCGTTCAGCTCATGCCAGCTGAGATCGAGCGACAGCAGTTTGCCGGCAAAGATCTCCTGCAGCATCGGCGAAGCCATACCGAGAATACCGATCCCCGCGGTGACGTTGAGCCATAGCACCATCCACAGCAGCCAGAACTGTGGGGTACGGCAGGCGACGCGGACGTGCACCTGGATCGTGGGATTATTGCGGATCGTTTTTTGCGCCTTCTCGCCCGAAGGGTGCCAGCCCATGGGCGGCAGGCGATAGCCAAAGGTACCGGCAAGCATAAATAGCGCATAAATCGCCGCCAGCGCCAGAATGCTTTGCCATACCCCGTTGCCGGTCGGACCGGCGAAGTAATTCATCAGACCATTTGCCAGCGGCGCCCCCACCAGCGCTCCCCCGCCAAAACCCATGATCGCCATCCCGGCCGCCATTCCGCGCTTGTCAGGGAACCAGCGCAACAGCGTCGAAACCGGTGAAATATAGCCCAGTCCGAGACCGATTCCGCCGATGACCCCGGCCCCCAGCCACAGCAACCATAGCTGATGGAAATAGATGGCGACGCTGGATAGCAGCAGGCCGCCGCACCAGCATAAGGTGGCAATAAAGCTCACCAGCCGCGGTCCAACCTTCTCAAGCCAGCTGCCCCACAGCGCCGCCGAACAGCCGAGAAAAACAAAAAACAGCGTGTAGGTCCAGCCGAGCATGGAGATTTTCCAGTCGCAATCGCGGGTAAACAGCTGCTGCCAGAACGACATATTGACGGGGCATTGAAGGGACTCGCTTCCTCCTATGAGCTGCGACATAGGCAGCCAGTAAACGGAAAACCCATAGGCCATACCTATGCAGAGATGAACGGCCAGTGCGGCCGGTGGCACCAGCCAGCGGTTAAAACCGGGCCTGGCGATGATACGTGGTTTCGCGAAAAAATCGCGTAGGGGAGAGACCGGTGCGGTCGCGATGTTTTCATTCATTTGCGCCATTTTCCTGTCCTTTTTATCTACATTGGCCGACGAATGCTGCGGTCGGGGAACGTAGATAAAAGGCAAGAAAGGTGCCATTTGATTAATTTGTGTACAAAAATGGCGACTGAAGCGAGCAAGCTTCGCTGAAGGGATGAGGCGAAAAGCCAGCCCTCGGCAACGAAGGCGCCTGTCGGGATAAAATCGCCGGGCGCGCTATTATTTTGATAAATGTCGATCTCAGAGTGATACGCGGTGCGAGGTGGCGATGGCGCTGAGCGTCTTTGACGTCAGCGCTCTCCTCTGCTGGCCAGCAGAACGCGACCGGCACGGTGTTTGCTGTGAAGGGCGGGCGAGGGCGCGTACCGGCCTGCTCGCCCGGCGCACGTTAGCTTAAGGTATCAATCCATTCGCTCTGGCGCGGGTTCTGCCGACGATAGCAGTGTACCGACACCGCCAGCTGCGTCAGGTCGGTGAAGACCATCGGATCGAGCTGAATATGCTTTTTAATCTGCTGCAGCCGGTAGGTGAGCGTATTGCGATGAATCCCCAACAGCAGCGACGTTTTTCCCGGCTCGGCGTTATTGGCAATAAAGCTGCTGAGGGTATCCAGCAGCACTTCGCCGGAATCATGCTCAAGCAGCTGGCGTACGTTATTGATAAAAAAATTGACCATATAGCTGTCTTCCAGCACCCGGAACAGGCAGAGCATCGCCATTTCGCGAAAGTAGTAGATCTGCCGCTGCGGCTGCACTTTGCTCCCCACCTCAATCACCGAACGGGCGAATCGGATGGCCTCGCGAATATCTGGAGCGCTGTCCGCCTGCACGCCAATGCCGATATGGTAATGGCTGATCTGATTGCTGAGGACAAACTCGATGCCCCGCAGCAGCGTTTCCTGGGATTCGCTCAGCGTATTGAGGATCAGGATCTCATTGCTGCCCAGCAAAATGACGTCTCTTACCCCGGCCAACTGCGAGAATTCTCGCAGCAGCGTACTCAGTATTTCGCTTAGCTGATGCTGTTCAACCTGCACGGTCACCACGACCGGCACCAGCGGCGCATCAAAAGCGAAGCCAAGCTCAACCAGGCGATGAAGCGCTTCCTGTCCGGCGGGCGAAGCGCCTTGATCAAGATATTGACCAAACAGGGTATCGCGCAGACGCTGTCGCCAGTTGGTTTCCCGCATCTCTATGGCCTGGCGGACCAGCAGCTCGGCGGTGAGTACCGCCAGTTCAGCATAGCGGCTGATCGCTGCGGGATCGCCGCTGATGCCCACCACCATCACCACGCGATCGTCATAGATAATGGGATGATTAATACCGGGATGCACATTCTGGAAACGCGCGGCTTCCGCGGTGTTGTTAATACAAATGCGTTTACCGGTGCGTATCACCTCACGGGCGATCTCATGCTGCTCGCCGATACGATGCCGTTCACCTGAGGCAATGATCTGTCCATGATGGTCAATCACGTTCACGTTATGATGAATTATCGCCATTGCCCGGGCGACAATTTCATTAGCCAGCGCCGTCGTAATAATCATACAGTTATCCGCTTATGTGCCTCTCCGCGCCGCCCGCTCAGAAAGGTTCGTAGAACATTCTCCGCTGCGTCGGCGAGGAGCTGTTCGCATGTGTTCATCGACTCCGCCAGCGGCATAGGGCGCTGGCAAATAGACCACATCGCGTCAATATGGTGTTGATACAATTGCCGACTGCTCTCATCGCGTCCGCCGCAAAGGGCCACAACCGGTACGCCGTGGCGCGCCGCTTTGCCCGCCACGCCCACCGGGGCTTTACCAAAGGCGCTCTGACGATCGAGCCAGCCTTCCCCGACGATGGTCAGCGCGGCATCGCTAAGATGGCGGTCGGCGTTAAGCAGTTCCAGCACAAGGTCAATGCCCGGGCGCAGCGTGGCGCCCGCATAAGCGATCAGCGCGGCCCCCATACCGCCCGCGGCCCCGGCGCCGGGCCGTTCGCTGACGTCGTAGCCGAGCGTTTGCGTAAGCTGCCGACTGTAGTGCGCCATACCCGCCTCCAGTTCCCTGAGTGCGGCCTCGTCCGCGCCTTTCTGCGCGCCATACACCCAGGTGGCGCCATCTTCCCCAAGCAGAGGATTCGTGACGTCGCAGGAGGCCTGTATTTCGGCCTGTCGTAAGCGTGGATCCATGGCGCTTAAATCGATGCGCTGAATATGCGCAAGATCCTGACCCGCCGCGGGAACCGGCAGCAGCGTGCCGTCCTCGCGCCAGAAGCGGGCGCCAAGCGCCTGGGCAAAACCGATACCGCCATCGTTGGTCGCGCTGCCGCCCAGCCCGATAATCAAATGCCGACATCCGGCATCCAGCGCCGCTTTTACCTGCTCACCCAGCCCAAAGCTGCTGGCCAGACGCACATCCCGCTGCGCTTTCGGCGTGAGCTCCAGCCCACAGCTTTGCGCCATCTCGATAATGGCCCGTTCGCCGGGCAGGATCAGAAACGCGGCCTCTACGGAGAGACCGTAAGGCGAGGAGCAACGCTGCTGCTGCCACCTTGCGCCCTTCAGCTGCGGACTTTCCGCAAGGGCCGAGAGCAGCCCCTCTCCGCCGTCTGACACGGGCATTTCGACCAGCTCCAGCCCCTCGTCAACCCGGCGCAACCCCTGTGCTACCGCTGCGCAAGCGGCCTGCGCGCTACAGCTACCCTTAAACGAATCCAGCGCGATAACAATCTTCATGCGTTCTCCTGCGTTAATGCGCTTTGCGCGGCGTTTTATCGGTGGTCATGAGCTGCAATAACATCCCCAGCAGCGCGCATCCCGCCATGGTAAAGAAGGCGTAGATATAACCCGCCGGATTTTCCCATCCCCCACCGAACTGGATGAGCCAGCCCATAAGCAATGGCGAAATGCCGCCGCCGATAAACATCGCCGTGGTGATAATGCCGTTGGCGGTAGAGGTGGCGCGTTCTTCGGCGGAGTCCGAAGCCATTGCGTAGTAAATAGGCCACACGGCGTTGGCCACCAGGCCAAAAAATAGCTGAATGGCGATAAGACGCGGCATATTGGTGGCGAAATAGAACAGCGCAATGCCGATACTCATCCACAGACCGCAGACGATCAGAGTACGTTTACGGCCAAAGCTATCGGACAGCCAGGGCCAAATTATCTGGCCCAGGGTACCGGTAAGCGTGAAGATAATACTTAGCCCGGCGGATGCTGCCAGCGACAGGCCGGAGACGTGATAAAGATACGGCGGCAGCACAACGTTAATGCCCATATAGACAATTTGCGTCAGCAGGGTATTGCCCGCCGTTAGCGAAATATTGCGGTTGCGCAGGGTGCGTAAAAAGGTCTTCATCCCTTCGCCTTTGGCAACATGGCTGCTTTCCTGGGTCGCCGGGCGCGTCATCCCCTGGCTATCGATATGCAGATAAAGCGTGTTGATGCGATCGGCGGTGGAATATTTCGCCCAGAAAATCATTAGCGGGATGGCGACGATCAGCGCCAGCAGGAAGCAGTAGCGCCAGCTGCCTTCGCCAAATGCGGAAAGCACCAGACTTGCCACCACGCCGCTCAGCAGCGCGCCAATCGGATAGCCGGTATGATGCACCCCCAGCGCGAAGCCGCGTTTCTCTTTCGGCCACCACTCTGCGGTGTTGCTGACGCCGACGGGCTCGCCCCAGCCGGCCCCGAGGTTGACGCCAACGCGCAGCAGCACAAAGGCCGTCAGCCCGTGGCTGATCGCTTTAATTCCGGAAAGAAAAGAGAGGGCGGTATAGCCCAGCACCAGCGGTACCTGAAAGCGCGCTCGTTTCCAGCCTGAACCGTAGCGATCGCTCCAGATGGAGCCGGGGATATCCAGCACCGCGAGGGCAACCATAATCAGGGCGACGACGTTGCCCCACTGTTCCGGCGAGAGCGAAAACTCTTTAGAGATGACCGGGCCAAGGCGCAGGATCATCTCGCGATCGTAGGCGTTAAGCACCCAGATTAGCCAGCAAACCAGCAGCGAAACCCAGGAGAAACGATGTATCAGCCGCTTTTTTCCACCTTGTTCGCCGGCAGGTGTGTGATTGATTGTTGTCATAGTCGTGTTTACTCCGCGGCGTCGCGACAGCATGATGCGCGCCGCCTGGTGTCAGGGTCAGAGTCAGTTCGCCGGGTATTATTGTTATCGCGGCGAGCCGGAGGTTCGCTTAGCCGGCAAAACGCCGTTCCGCTACGCCGGTCACGCCCAGGTCGTACAGGGCGAACAGGCTGCCGCGCAGCTGATTATCTTCCGGGAAGCGCGGGAGGGGCGGCTGCGCCATTGAGGTGACGTACAGCACGTCGAGGTTTTCGCCGCCGAACATAACGCTGGTCACTTTTTTCACCGGCATCTCAATGATGCGATCGACCTTGCCCTCCGGCGTGTAGCGCACCAGCTTGCCCGCGTAGACCAGCGCGTTCCACAGATAGCCTTCACTGTCCACGGTGGCGCCATCCGCCGCGCCGCCTTCGCTGCTATCGACACGGCAAAAGACTCGTTCTCCGGAGAGATCGCCGGTCGCGGTGTTGTAGTCCCAGGCGCAGATTTCGCCCGTCCAGGTATCGGCAAAATAGAACGTCTCGCCGGAGGGGCTCCAGCAGGGGGCGTTAGAGACAATGATATTTTTCTTCAGCACGTGTAGTGACAGATCGGCGTCCAGGCGATATAGCGCGCCGCTCGGCTCCTCTTCACGCATATCCATCGAACCGAACAGAAAACGTCCCTGACGATCGACTTTGCCGTCGTTGAGCCGGTTAAAGGGCCGGTCCGCTTCCGGATGGTGCAGCAGCGTCAGCTCGCCGCTGGCGAAGTCGAGCAGATGCACGCCATTCTGTAGCGCCACCACCGCGCCTTCGCCGTTCTGGCGCAGGGCGAACGAGCCAATTTTCTGCCGCACGTCCCAGCTCTTAATCGCGCCGCCCTGCGCGTTACAGGCGAACAGGCGCCCGTCGAGGCTGTCCACCCACCAAAGACGCTGCTGTTCGACATCCCAGACCGGGCTTTCGCCGAGTCGAGTTTTTAAATCCAGTAAGACTTCGATGCGCATAAGGACCTCCTGATTACGCTTTTTCGCCGCCGGCTTGTTTTGCCGATGCTCTGCCAGGGGATGACGAACTTTTGATGAACAGAGACACCAGCGCGCCGATGATCAGTAGCGCGACGGCGAACCATAAGCCGGACGTTGCCGCGCCGGTGCGATCCTCAAACGCGCCGAGAATAAACGGCCCGAGAAAGCCCCCGCACAGCCCGAGACAGTTAAGCAGGCCGAAGCTGCCCGCCAGCATATGCCCGCTCATGATCGAGGGGAGCCAGTTAAAAATGATGGATTGCATGGCGAAGAACATGAAGGCGGCCAGCGAGAAGCCAAGCAGCGCCACGCCGTGGCCGGCAATCGCGCCAATCGCCATGCCGGTCGCCATGACCAGATATCCGGCCATCAGCATGCTGCGCGAACGCTGTTCCGTCCGGGCGAAACGCGGCAGCAGGATCCCGCCAGCGGCGGCTGCGATCCACGGGATGGCGGTCAGCAGACCGATCTGCAGCGGAGTAAGCAGGCCCCAGCTACCGATGATCCCCGGCAGGAAATAACTCAGGCCGTAAACCGAAAACTGATGGGTAAAGTAAATCAGCACCAGTAACAAAAACACCCGGGTGGTGAGCGCGGTTTTCAGGGAAAATCGGCTTGGCGTATGGCGCGTCTCCTCGGCTTCTTTCTCCAGTACCGCGTTGATAGCCTGCACGTCGTCGCTGTCCAGCCAGCGGGCGTCGGCCGGTTTATCCGGCAGTCTGCGCCAGACGACGAAAGCCAGCGCTATCGCGGGCAGCCCTTCGATAAAGAACATCCACTGCCAGCCGTGCCAGCCGGACATTCCATCAAGGCTTAATAACAAACCGCCCAGCGGCGCGCCGATAATGTTGGCCAGGCAGACCCCCAGCAGGAACAGACCGGTGGCTTTAGCGCGCTCTTCGCGGCCAAACCAGAGGGTCAGGTAGTAAATAATGCCCGGATAGAGCCCCGCTTCGGCAGCGCCGAGCAAAAGGCGCATCACGTAAAAGGACGTAGGCCCGGTGACAAACGCCATACCGCAGGAGATGATCCCCCAGGTGATCATGATGCGGGCGATCCAGCGCCGCGCGCCAATCCGGGTTAAAAACAGGTTGCTGGGGATCTCCAGCACCGCGTAGGTGAGAAAAAACAACCCGGCCCCGAGGCCGAATGCGGTTGCGGAAAGGCCGATATCCACCGACATGGTCGCTTTCGCCATGCCAATATTGGTGCGATCAATAAAGCTGATGATGTACGCCACGATAAGCAGCGGCATCAAATGGCGGTAGATCTTTTTATGGGTGCGCTGTAGCGGCGTCCCGTTTACCGCCTTTTCATTTATTGCGGACATGGTTATTATTTCCCCGTATTCGTGGTCAGAAGCCTTGCCGGGATCGAGACGATCCCGTTCGTCAGCTCACAGGTTGTCGCCGGGTGCTGACCCGAACGACGCCCGGCCCGAAGCCCCACTTCGGGCCGTCTTTTCCTAAGCGCCTTCGCGCTCGAACAGCATAGAAATCCCCTGGCCGCCGCCGATGCACATGGTGACCAGACCGGTGCGCGCGCCGCTGCGCGCCATTTCATACATCAGTTTGACCGGCAGGATCGCACCGCTGGCGCCCACCGGGTGGCCGAGGGCGATCGCGCCGCCGTTGACGTTAACGCGGGCTGGATCGAGACGCAGATCGTTCATCACCGCCAGCGCCTGGGCGGCGAAGGCCTCATTGAGTTCAATTAAATCGATGGCGTGAACATCCATATTGAGACGATCCATCAGGCGTCGGGTGGCGGGAGAGGGGCCAAACCCCATAATCTCCGCGCCGCAGCCGGCGACCGCCCAGCCGCGAATGCGCATGCGCGGAGTTAAGCCGCGCTGTTCCGCCTGCTGGCGGGTCATCATCACCAGCGCGGCCGCGCCGTCGTTAATGCCGGAGGAGTTGGCCGCCGTCACCACGCCGTCGGCTTTAAATGCCGGACGCAGCGCGGCGAGCTTTTCGCGCGGGGTGTCGCGCGGGTGTTCATCGGTCGCGAACAGGCGGGTCGCTTTTTTGCCGTCCGGCACCTCAAGGGCCAGAATCTGCTCGCGGAAGCGATCCTCAGCGATCGCCTTCAGCGCCTTCTGCTGGCTCGACCAGGCGAAATCGTCCATCGCTTCACGGGTAATACCGAAGCGTTGCGCAACGTTTTCCGCCGTGATGCCGTTGTGATAAGGCCCTTCCGGCCAGGTGAGGATGGAGATCAGTCCATCTTCCAGCTCGCCGTGGCCCATGCGATAGCCATCGCGCGCTTTGCGCAGGTAGTAGGGCAGCTGGGTCATATTTTCTGTTCCGCAGGCGACGACCACCTCGGCCTGGCCGCTTTGCAGCTGCATCATGCCGTCCGCCAGGGCCTGAAGTCCGGAGCCGCACTGGCGGTTAACCGAATACGCGGTGCTCTCCTGCGGGATCCCCGCCCGCAGCTGGCAGATGCGGGCGATAAAACCGCTTTCGGCGATTTGCCCGACGTTGCCGACGATCGTTTCGTCGATATCCTGCGGCGCAAGTCCGGCGCGGGCGATCGCTTCGCGAATGACCGCTGCTCCGAGGTCATGCTGGTGGGTATGCTTAAGACTGCCGTTAAACGTGCCAATAGCGGTACGGACGCCGCTGACAACCACAATATCATTAGCCTGTGTCATCGTTTTTCTCCTTACAGCACCATGCCGCCGCCGACGTTAATCACTTCACCGTTGATATAGCGCGCGCCGTCAGACGCCAGAAACGCCACGCACTCGCCAACGTCTTTCGCCTCCCCGGCGTAGCCCGCAGGGATTTTGTTGATCATGATTTGCCAGACGTTTTCCGGGACGCCGCGCGTCATATCGGTATCGATAAAGCCCGGGCAGATGGCGTTAACCGTGACGCCTTTTTTCGCCAGTTCGCGGCAGGCGGTTTTGGTCATTCCCACCACGCCGGCTTTTGACGCCGAATAGTTGGTTTGTCCGACGTTGCCAAGCCAGCTGGCGGAAGCGATATTGATAATGCGGCCCGCGCCGCGCTCGCGCATGCGGACGGCGGCCTGCTGCATACAGAGAAAAGTGCCCTTCAGATTGACATCGATCACCGTGTCCCAGTCCGCTTCGGAGAGTTTGTGCAGCATGGCGTCGCGGTTGATTCCGGCGTTATTCACCACAATATCCACCGGGCCAAACGCCTCTTCGGCCTGGGAAAACAGCGCTTCGACCTGCGCTTTTTCACCGATATTGCAGCTGATAAATAGCGCCTGTGCGCCCGATTCGCGCAGGGACGCGGCGGCGGCTTCGCCATGCGCGTCGCGATCGGCGATGATCACTCGCGCGCCTTCCCGCGCAAGCACCTGAGCAATGCCAAAGCCGATACCGCGCGCGGCGCCGGTAACAATGGCGGTTTTACTGGCAAGTTTCATAGCTAATTTCCTTGTGAGTCAGAGGATGAATTCCGGGACAGATGTTCCGCGAGGCCGCAGGGCTGCGGGGTGAACAAGCGACTGTCCATAACCTGAAGATCCGCGGCGATCGCCGGACGAAAATCCATATGCGCCAGGATGTCGCGCTCAAGATCGATACCGGGGGCGATTTCCGTCAGCACCGGCCCCTCCGGGCGTAGTTCGAAAACCGCCCGCTCAGTGACGTAATGCATAGTTTGTCCTTTGGCGCGGGCCAGCTCGCCGTTGTAAGAAATCTGATTAACCCCGGCGACGAATTTACGTACCTCGCCTTCGCGCCGGATATGCAGGGCCCCTTGTTCGCAGGCGATCTCCAGCCCTTTGGCGGTAAAAGAGGAGCAGAACACGACGTGGCGGGCATTCTGGGTGATATCGATAAAACCGCCCGCGCCGGGGCAGGATGCGCCGAGCCGCGTGGCGTTGACGTGGCCGTGCGGGTCCATCTCGCCGGCGCCCATAAAGGTGATATCGACCCCTGCGCCGTTGTAATAAAGCATTTGATCCTGGTGGCTTATCATCGCGCTCAGGTTACGACCAATGCCGAAATCAACGCCGCCCGCCTGCTGCCCGCCGTAGATCCCTGATTCCACGGTGATGGTGACCTGCTCGCCGAGCCGTTCTTCGTGAATGATGGCGCCAATAACATCGTTGGGAATGCCGGTGCCGAGATTGATGACGCAGCCTGGCGTCAGGTAGCGGCAGGCAATTCGTCCGATAAGCTTGCGCAGGTCGAGCGGCAGCGGCGCGTTCTGCGCGGCGGGTAGCTGGATATCGCCGCACAGCGCCGGATCGAAGTCCCAGCTGGAGGTCTGGCGATGATCCGCTTGCGGCTCTTCGCACACCACAATGGCGTCGATCAGGTTGCCGGGAACGGTGATGCTTTTCGGATGCAGCGAGCCTTTCGCCACGCGATATTTCACCTGCGCCAGCACCTTCGCCCCATAGCGTCTGGCGGCGAGAACCGCGTGCAGAACTTCCAGCTTCATCACCTCTTCATCGGTCGTGAGGTTGCCCTCTTCATCAGCATGGGTGCCGCGCACAATGACCACGTCCAGCGGAATGGCCGGGTAGAACAGATATTCGTCGCCGCGAAACGTCACGTGCTCGATCAGATCGGGCCGTTCGCGGGTGCGGGCGTTCATCCGCCCGCCTTCCATGCGCGGATCGACAAAGGTACCGAGCCCGACGGGGGAAAGCCGCCCGGTAAGCCCGGCGGCCATCGCGCTATAGAGATGGACGATCTGCCCCTGCGGCAGGCACCAGGCTTCCACTTCGTTGTTGTTGATCATCGCCATCCAGCGCGGCGCCAGGCCCCAGTGCGAGCCGATAAGCCGCGTCACCATACCCGGATGGGCGAAGTGCTGGATGCCGCGCTGGCGATCGCTTTGCCCAGCGGCATGCAGCAGCGTCAGATCGCGCGGTTCGCCCGCGGTCAGAAAGCGCGCTTCGATAGCGCTTAAAATGGACTCCGCCGCGCCGATAAGCGTCATCCCGACGGTGCAGACGGTGTCGCCGCTGGCGACCCACTGCGCCGCTTGATGGGCGTCGATAAATTTGCTGCTCACTTTTTATCCTCCGTTGATAGCGTGATGATGGATTCCGCGAGGCGCGTTTTGAGCTGCTGTTTGCTCACTTTTCCGTTATGGGTACGCGGTAAAACACGGGTGAAAATAATGCGCGCCGGCAGCTTAAAGCGGGCGATTTTGACCTTTAGCCAGCCGAGGATCTCTTCGCTGGTCAGGTGGTGCTGGCCGTCCGGCACGATAAACGCCACCGGCTCTTCGCCATAGACCGGGCTGGGGGTCGGGATCACGGCAACTTCCCGCACTCCCCGATAGGTAGAGAGGATGTTCTCCAGCTCTAGCGAGTAGATCTTCTCTCCGCCGCGATTGATCATGTCCTTGCTGCGGTCTTTGATGTACAGCCAGCCTTCGTCGTCGAGATAGCCCAGATCGCCGGTACAAAACCAGCCCTGCGCATCGCAGCTCGGGCGTCGTTCGCTGTGCTGCCAGTACTCGCGGATCACCACATCGCCTTTTAGCCAGATATGCCCGATTTGCCCGGCGGGGAGGGGCTGCTGGCGATCGTTGCGGATCGTAATGGCGAGGCCGGGGATCGCCTGGCCCGAACTGCCGCATTTATCGCTGCCCCAGACGTCGCCCGGAAAAATCGTCGCGGGCGAGGTCGTTTCGGTGAGACCGTAGATCGGCTGAATCGCCGTATGCGGAAACAGGGTTTTTAACTCGTTGATCAGTCCGTCGCTCAGGTGGCCCGCGCCGCAGGCAATCGTGCGTAGCGCGGGAAAATCGCCCGGATGGCTGGCGCTCTGCTCGCGCGCGGCCTGGCACAGCAGGATAAAAATGGTTGGCGAGCCGTGCAGAAAGGTAATGTTCTTCTCGCGCAGGGTGTTGATCACCTGCGGGGCGTTGAACCGGTGCTGAAGCCAGATGCTCGCGCCGAGGCTAATAAACAGCGCCAGCAGCGCCGACAGGCCGGTGATGTGATAGATAGGTACCGCCAGAATGGTGCTATCCGCGGCGGTGAGATTCAGTTTTTGCGTATAGGCGTCAATCGCGCAGAGCAGGTTATTGTGCGTGATAATCGCCCCTTTCGGTTCTCCGGTGGTACCGGAGGTGAACATCATCACCGCCGTATCGTCGCGGTTAACCGGGACCGGCTGGCGGGTCAGCGGTTCGGGAAGTGAGAGCGCCTGCCATTCGCTGAGTGAAACCGCGCGCGCGTCGGGGGTGTGTTTCAGCCAGTCCTGTACGGTCGCATCGAACAGCACGACCCGCGGGGCGATATGGCCCACCAGCTCCTCGCTCTCGGCCTGCTTAAGCTTAGTGCTGAAAGGCACCACTTCGATGCCCAGACCAAGCGCGGCAAAAAGGACTTCGCAAAAAGCGGGATGATTCCCCCAGGCCAGCAGGATTCGGTCGCCTTTGCGCAGCGACCAGACCTGGTCAAGCTGCGCCATCGCTTGCTGTACCCGCAGGTGAAAATCGCGGTACAGATAGCGCCGATCCTCAAACGCCAGCGCCAGGGCATCCGGGCTACGGGCGGCGCTGTGGCTCAGGGCCTGGTACAGATTCTGGAAGTCGGCGGAGGTGCTGCTCATTTGTCTCTCCTGATATTGCGTATTGACTGGAAGTAGTCTGGGGAAATTCAGGAGAGGAAATTGCCGAATGGCTCACAATAGAAAATCAACAAAACAGAAGCAATTTTGTAACATTGCACAATAGGCAGGAGAGGCCGGGTGGGGGGAGAAAATCTGGAATCAGGCAGGCTTTTGTAAAGCCTGAGGAAGCCCGCTTTTAGACCCGTATTAACCGGGCCTAAAAGGGAGAAGGGGATCAGGCCGGCCGCTTAGCGCTTAAAGGCATCGAACTCGAGCCGTTCGCCATCGGGGCCGCGAATAAGCAGGAAGCGCACGTTGTCTTCTTCTATCGGCCCTTCATCGAGCGGATAACCGAGCGCCGCCAGCCGCTGGTGCACCGCATCCAGGTCGCGGACTTCCAGCGCCAGATGATCGATACCGCAGCGAGGAGCGTCAAAGGGCGTTCCTGCGGGAAGCTGATACAGCTCGAGGACGGCGCCCGCCATTTCCAGGAACGCGACTTCAATAGTGCCCTGCGGCGACGGCTTGCTAAACCGCTGCTGGCGCTGAAAGCCCAGCGATTCATAGAAGGCAAGCGAACGCGTTAAGTCACTGACCTGATAGCCAATATGAGCAATCGTGTTGATAAGTTCGCGCATGTTATACCCCCTTACGCACGCACCAGAAACCGTAGAAAGCGACATACACAAAGCACAGGAGCGGAGCGATAAAGGCGATTTGCATATTGCCGCCGTTCATATCCGAGATAATGCCCATCACCAGCGGAATAACAGCCCCGCCGATAATCGACATCACCACGATCGAGCCTGCGGTCTGGGTATCTTTCCCCATCCCTTTGATGACCAGACCAAAGTTCGTCGGCCAGCATGGCGCCATACAGAAGCTGACCAGAATGAGCGCATAGACCGCCAGCATTGAACTGCTGAATACGGCAACCAATAAAAGGACAGTGGCGGCCAGGGCAAAGCTACCGAGCAGCAGCGCCGGGTTCAGGCGGTTCATCAACCAGGTGGCCACGGTTTTACCCACCGCGTAAATCACCAGAGAAGCCAGCAGCCAGTAGGTCGCGGAGTGCTCGCTGGTGCCCTGCTGCACGAGCTGCACAAAGCGAATCGTGAAGCTCCATACGCCAACCTGGGCGCCGACGTACAAAAACTGCGACAGGATCCCGAGGCGAAAGCGCGGGATAGCAAACAGGCGTTTCAGCGTAGGTCCCATGCTTTCCGTCGGGAGTTGCTGCTGCTGAGAGGGCGTGCCCTTGCACGACGGGAATTTAATAAACACGAACACCAGCGCCAGCACCACCAGCACGGAGCCGATAATCAGATAGGGTCCGACCACCTGGCCGACCATTTGATGGCGCGCAGCGTCCGCGGCGGCGGCGGGCATCGCCAGCAGCTGTTCATGGCTCGGATCGTTCTCGCCAAACACCATCACCTGGCCAATCAGCACGCCGGAAATCACGCCCAGCGAGTTGAAGATCTGCGAAAAGTTAATGCGCTGGGTGGACGATTGAATCGGGCCCAGCAGGCTTGAATAGGTGTTTGCCGATGTTTCCAGAAAAGAGAGTCCGCAGGCGATCACCCCCAGGCAGGCGAGGAACGCGCCGTAGGTCATGATCTGCGCGGCCGGAACGAACAGGAAGCAGCCGAGGGCGTACAGGCACAGCCCAATAATGATCGCCGCTTTATAGGAATAACGCTTTATCAGCGCCGCCGCAGGCAGGGCGACAAAAAAGTAGCCGAGGAAAAAAATCGACTGCACCAGCGCCGTCTGGGTATCCGTTAAATCGAAGCCCTTTTTAAACTGGGCGATCAAAATATCATTCAGGTTGCCCGCCATCCCCCATAGCGCAAACAGGCAACAGACCAGTAAAAATTGCAGCCAGGGGGTATGCGGTAAATACGCGCTGGTGTCCAGTTTTTCATTGTGGACCGCCGCTTTATCGACCTTATCCGTGATTAGCGTACTCATTGAGCTATCCTCTTAATGGTTTTTATACAGTAGGGTTTATGCCATTTCATAATCAGAGGCGGCACGCAAAAGCCGTTCTCGTGCCTCCTGGTACTCAGGTAAAGATGATGCGCCCTGCTTTTCGACGCTGACGGCGGCGTAGGCCGCCGCAAATCGGGCTGCGGCATGCAGCGGTTCGCCGCAGGCCAGTCGCGCCGCCAGCGCGCCGTTGAAGGCATCGCCCGCGCCGGTGGTATCGCGGGGATGAGAAGGAAAGCACGGAATAGGGGATTTCACGCCCTGCTCGCTCAGCAGGGCGCCCTTTGCGCCGAGGGTGATAATGACGTTGCGCGCGCCCTGAGCATGCAGCGCATCGGCGGCCTCGGCCGCGGCCGCCAGAGAGTCAACCCGGCGCCCGGTCATTAACCCGGCCTCCGTGGCGTTCGGCGTGAGCAGATCCACTTTGCTTAGAAAGGCGTGCTCAACGGGCTGCCAGGGCGCAGGATTGAGCACCACGAAGGCCCCGGCCTCTTTGCCGGCGTCAACGACCTGCTCAATGGCGGAAAGATTGTTCTCCAGCTGAACCAGCACCACATCCGCGCAGCCGATAGCGGGAATGCAGCCGGCGATTTCATCATCGGTCACCGTCATATTCGCGCCGGGGTCGACGGCAATCATGTTTTCGGCATCATTGCCGGCCACATAAATCAGCGCGTTGCCGGTGGGGACGTCTTCGGCGACCAGCAGCGTCACGGCATTGAAGCCCACGCCTTTCAGATGACGGCGGGCAAAATGGCCGAAGGTATCATTGCCAATCTTGCCGATATAGTGGACATTCGCCCCCGCTTTTAGCGCGGCGGTGGCCTGGTTCGCCCCTTTCCCCCCGGCGCTGGTCATACTTCCGCAGGCCACTAACGACTCGCCCGGTACCGGAAAGCGCTCCACCCTGGCAACCATGTCGAAATTGAATGAACCAAAAACACAGACTTTTCCTGACATCATTCGCTCCTTTATACGAGCTCGGGGGAGTGCAGCGCGGCGGACAGATCGCGGGACATTTTTTCCCAGGCCTGCTCAAGCGGCATATCCGGGCGGAATAAACCGCTGCTGCCCATGACCAATATCTGCGCTCCGGCTCCCAGCAGCTCGCGGTAGGTGTTGCGATTGCATGAGCCGTCGACTTCCAGCAAGAAGCTGAGGTTGCCGCTCTCTTTTAGCTGATGAAGCTGCGCGATTTTGGCGAGCATTTCGGGAATAAAAGGCTGACCGGCATAGCCTGGATCGACGGTCATCACCGTCACCTTATCGAGCAGATGCAGATAGTGCTGGATGCTCTCAACCGGCGTGGCGGGATTGAGCACCATGCCCACCTCTTTCCCCGCCTGGCGAAGCATATTGATGAGCCGGAAGGCTTCGCGGCAGATGGTTTCCGGATGCAGTGAAATAGCGTCAGCGCCGGCTTCTATCAGCGACGGGATAAACGAGGCGGGCTCTTCGACCATCAGGTGGACATCGATGGGAAGCGATGTGTAGGGACGAATCTGCGCCACAAAGCTGGCCGATAGCGCCAGATTTTTGACATAGTGGCCGTCCATTATGTCGACATGCAGCCTGTCGGCTTTGCCGTTTAAAAAGTGCAGCTGTTCCGTCAGCTTCATCATGTCCATACACATGAGCGAGGGAGAAAGGTAATAACGCATAAGGCCTCATTTATTCCGGTAGTGGCTGATTTCAGGCAAAGTCTGGCCCTGCCGCGGGAAGCAGCGTTTCGACATTGCGCGTATTAACCGTCACGTCATGACGGCGTACTCAGGCGATTTGTAGGCCGACGTTATGCCAGGTCATCTCTTTTTCCAGCAGCGGATCGACAAACTTTTCGGTCACCAGACAGTCCAGCTCGCCCAATCCGCCGATGCGCGCGACGCCTGTTCGCCCCAGCTTACTGCCGTCGACCAATGCCACGGTTTGACGGGCCGCCAGCATCATCTGTTTCAGCAGGGCAGCGTGGGCTTCCGTACCCGCATATAAGCCGCTATCGCGCTCCAGACCCTGGCAGGAGAAAAAGAGCGTATCGATGGCATACTCGCGCAGCGTTCGTGAGGCAGTTTCACCGAAGAACGACTCTTCGGTCGGGGAGAAGTCGCCCCCCAGCCCCACGAGATGCAACGAGCGTCGGCTCATCAGGGTTTGTAAGATGCGGATGGAGGGCGTAATAACCGTTAACGCCATCTCCGGCATCTGCCGGGCCAAAAACCAGCTGGTGCTGCTGCCGTCCAGGACGATGGTCTTTCCCGGCTGGAGAAACTGCAGCGCTTTACGGGCAACGCGCATTTTGCCTTCGCTGTGCAGCAGCGTTCTTTGCTGAAAGCTTCCCTGGCTATCTTCGACCGGCAGGGCGGACGCTGCCGCTCGGGTCGTCGGCAGCGGGTTTTCCGCCGCCAGCGCTCCGCCGTGGCTCCGATTTAAGATCCCTTTCCGTTCCAGCTCGCTCAGATCGCGGCGAATCGTTTCCCTTGAGACCCGAGTCGCTTGCGCAATCTCATTTACCCGCATCACGCCGCGTTGGCCCAGCAGTTCAACAATCAAACGATGACGTTCCAGCGGCAACATAGCTCTCTCCTGAAGTACATAATCAGATTACCTTTCCCTTGCGCAGGGCGTTGAGACCTCGGGAATGTCCGGCGAAGGCGAGCTTTTCGCTGCCGGACAGTGTGATAGCGCACGCATTTCGGCTGCACTGCCGCCAGCGTTTTTGCTATCTCGCCCGCTATTCAGGCATAAACAAAAACAAACAAAAATAAATGCAATATTGCCTTTGCGCCCGTTTATGACCGTTTGCGCCCGCTCTGCGAGGGCACTGTTCATTTCTTGCCTGCTAATTAAAAACAAATGAAAATAAAAAAATGCTAAATCGATCACGTTATTTTCATTTGATGCGTTTTTAAATGGATTTAAGCCGAATAACAGCATTAAATGAAAGCAATTAAAAACAAAGAGCAGGATAAGACCATGAATGAAACAACCCGTCGTTTTGCACGTTTAGTTGACCTGAGCGCAGTCCAGGCCACCAGTACCGAAGCGGACGTTCGCGCCTGCGCCGAGCTGGCTGCCCGATACAACATTATTTCCGTCCACGTTCTGCCCTGCTGGACGCGTTTTCTCAGTACGTTGCTGCCGCAGCAGGGCACGGGAGAGGTGATGATTGGCGGGCCGGTCGGTTTTCCCGGCGGCGGGCATGCCACCGACACCAAGGTTCAGGAGGTGCGCCAGCTGATTGCCGATGGCGCCCGCGAAGTGGATATGGTGGTGAATATCGGCAAAGTGTTATCCGGCGATTATGACTATGTGCGCGAAGATTTGCGCCGCGTGGTGGAAGCCGCCGCCCCGGTACCGGCTAAAGTGATCCTCGAAACGCACTATCTCAATGAGGAGCAGATTCGCCGCGTGTGCGATATCGCCGTAGAGGTGGGGATGAAGTGGGTCAAAACCTCTACCGGCTGGGCGCCCACCGGCGCCACGGTGGAAAAAGTCAGCATCATTGCCGACCAGCTTAAAGGCCGAATCGATATCAAAGGGGCCGGAGGCATTCGCGATCTGGCCACGGTGCGCGCGCTCTACCAGCTTGGCGTCCGCCGCTTTGGCATGAGCCATGGCGCAGTAACAAAGGTGCTGGCTGAACTGGAGCAGCATCCGGAACGTTTTCCCGAGCTGAACGCCGATTAAACTGAGAGACCGCGGGCCTGATGGCCCGCTTTAAGACGTCACCGGAGTCAGTGATGAAAGATAAAATACTCACGATTGATGTTGGCACTGGCAGCACCCGTGCCGCTATTTTGCGCATTGACGGCGCGATGATCGGCTTTGCGCAAAGAGAGTATGAGCAAACCACGCCGCGTGCGGGTTGGTCAGAACAGGCCCCGTCTTTATGGTGGCAGGCCGCCTGCGACTGCATACGCGAGGTGCTTTACCGCTATCCTGAAACGGCTGCGCAGATTGCGGTTATTGGCGCCTGCGGGCAAATGCACGGTACCGTTCTACTGGACGATCGCGGCGAGCTGGTGGAGGACAGGGCGCTGCTGTGGAATGATAAGCGTAGCCAGCCGCAGGTGGATGCCTTTAGCGCGCGCGAAGGGCGGGAGAAGTGGCTGGCGCATTTAAATAATCCACCCGCGGCGGCGTGGCCCGCTTTTAAATTAGCCTGGTGGCGTGAACATCATCCGGAGCGCTGGCCGCAGCTCGCCAAAG
The DNA here is from genome assembly GCF_040062315.1 of Klebsiella sp. GW_Kp181. Taxonomy (NCBI): domain Bacteria; kingdom Pseudomonadati; phylum Pseudomonadota; class Gammaproteobacteria; order Enterobacterales; family Enterobacteriaceae; genus Klebsiella; species Klebsiella sp. GW_Kp181. The sequence goes on along the minus strand of NZ_JBEAFR010000088.1, from coordinate 5,327 downwards.
TGTTAATGCCGAAGGACTATATTAATTTCATGCTGACCGGCGCCCTGGCGACCGACTATAGCGAGGCGTCCTGCTATTTCCTGATGGACAGCGAAACCCGCGCCTGGTCTTCGCAAGCCTGCGAAACGTTTGGTCTGCGGGTCGATCAGCTACCGGATCTTAAACTTTCCAGCGACATTATCGGCCAGGTAACCCCGCGCGCCGCCGGCCTGACGGGCCTGCCGCCAGGGATCCCGGTGGTTGCCGGTACGTCAGACATGGCGGCCTCTCTGCTGGGCTCGGGAGTATATGAGCCGGGGATGGCGTCCGACTCCACCGGCACGTCGACGCTGATCACCGTGGTGTCGCCGCGGCCGTTACGCCACCCGCTGGTCAATAACCTTCATCTGGCTAACGCGGCCTGGGGCGGATTTACGATTCTCGACGCCGGCGGCGATGCCGTCCGCTGGGCGCGGCTGGCGCTGGCCGATAACCAGATTACGCATCCGCAGCTTTTGCAGGAAGCGGCAGCGGTGCCGGCGGGCGCGGAAGGGCTGCTCTTTCTTCCCTATCTGACCGGAGAACGCCTGACCGAACACACGAACTCGCGGGCGCAGTTTTTCGGCCTGCAGCGTAAGCATCGCCGCGGTCATTTATTCCGCGCGGTCCTGGAAGGGGTGGCCTTTGCGTCCTGGCGCAATCTTCGCCAGCTGCAGGCGTGCGGGCAATATCCGCAACAAATGATCGCTTCCGGCGGCGGCGCGCGCAGCCCGCTGTGGCTTGAAATCAAAGCCGCGGCGTACAATCTTCCGATATTATCTACGCGCAATCAGGAGAATGGCGTCACCGGATGCGGTATTATCGCCGGGGTTGGCGCGGGGCTGTACGCCGATTTTGCCAGCGGCGTGCGCCAGACGGTGCAGTTCGACAAACTGATTTCGCCAGATCCCCGTCTGCGGGATTATTACCACGCCTGCAGCGAGCTTTTTGATACGCTGTACTGGCAATCCGCCGCCTTATACGACAGGCTGGATGCGCTCAGCGTGGGACCCGACTGATACGCAAAGGTAAGCCAGCGCCGCATCGCGCGTAACGTGCCGTAAATAAGAGAGAGGCAGAATGTTTGCAGAAGAAAGACAGGAGAAGTTGCTCAGTATTCTCAGGGAAAAACGCAAAGTGGCTGTTTCTGAGATGTGTGACGTCTTTAATGTATCTGGCGCCACCATTCGTGCCGATCTCCGCCAGCTGGAAGAGGAGGGGCTGCTGACCCGTACCCACGGCGGCGCCGTTCTTCGGACGCGGGCGAGCTTTGAACAGGCGTCGGACGCGCGCGAAATTGTTAACCTCAGCGCGAAAGAGCGGATCGGCCAGCGCGCGGCGGCGCTGGTTGAGGATGGCGACATTATCGTGCTGGATACCGGTACCACGACTCTGCATATCGCGCGCAATATTCGCGACCGACAGAACGTTACGGTGGTCACCAATGATTACCAAATCGCCCGCGAGCTGGAAGCCAGCCCTTCTATTCAAACCATTCTGCTGGGTGGGATCGTCAAGAAGGGATACCACTGCGTGGTGGCGATCAACGGACGTTCCATACTTGATACCCTGAACGTCGATAAAGCGTTTATGGGCGCCAATTCGCTGTCGCTGAAACACGGCGCCTGCGTGGCCGATATCATGCTGGCAGAAACGAAACGCGGCATGGTTGAACACGCCAGTCAGGTGATTATCGTCTGCGACTACAGCAAGCTGAATAATACCTCGCTTGCCCAGTTTACCGCCGCGGATCGTATTGATACCGTGGTGGTGGATCGTCTGCCTGATGACGTTCAGGCGTATCGTCATGCCGGCATTCAGGTGATCTCTCTGGATGAAGAGGCGCATCTCTAGCGTGCGGTTCCGGCGGCGCTAATTTAGCGGGAGAAGACGTTTTATTTTACGCGTTGCCTCTGTGGTAAAACTTTTCTCTTTATTAAATGCGTAACGACCTGTCTGGGTTGGGGGCAGCGCCTCCTCTCTGGCATATTCTGCTGTGATGCCTGCGGTAACCCACGGATATGATTAACGAATTTCCTCCGAAAAGCCGGGGGTAATCTACAGAACCCGCGCCACTTCATGTATGATTTTTCTCTCCGTTCGGGCGGCTGCGCTGATTTTCACCGGCCGCGCGCCGAGCGGTCGATCATTGCGGATAATGATTCAGGCGAAGAATACGATTCGTCGCCAACGATAAATAACAATCCCGACCATCTTTCAGAACGCTGAATTATCGTGAGGGCATCACAGGGAGCATGACTATGAAAGGCGCTTATCTCGCACTTGCGCTCGGTTTATTTACCGGTTCGGCGCTGGCGGCCGAGCGGGTGATCCATTTTGGCACCAGCGCAACCTATCCGCCGTTTGAATTCGTCGACGGCAATAATCAGGTGGCGGGTTTTGATATTGATATCGCCAGAGCGGTATGTAAGGAGCTACAGGCTACCTGCAGCTTCACCAATCAGAGTTTTGATAGCCTTATTCCGGCACTGCGTTTTAAGAAAATGGATGCGGCGATCGCCGGGATGGATATCACGCCGCTGCGTGAGAAGCAGGTGGATTTTTCGACGCCGTACTTCAACGAACTGTCGGCGGTGGCGGTCGTGCGCAAAGATACCTTCCACACCTTTGCCGATTTAAAAGGCAAGAAGCTTGGTCTGGAGAACGGCACTTCCCATCAGCGCTACCTTCAGGATCGCCATCGTGAGATTGCGTCGCAGGCCTATGACAGCTATCTGAACGCGCTTGTCGATCTGCGTAACGGACGGCTGGACGGCGTGTTTGGCGACGTATCGGCGATGAAAAACTGGTTAAAGGAAAACCCGGATTTCGTCATCATGGATGAGCGCGCCACCGACCCGGAGTATTACGGCAAAGGGCTGGGCATTGCGCTGCGTAAGGGCAATCCGCTGCTGGCGGAGATCAACCAGGCGCTGGAGAAAGTGATGGCTTCACCTGAATACAGCGAAATTAAAGATCGCTGGATTAAATAATCCAGCCGATAGCGACCGGGAGTCTTAACCATTCTGCGTCACGCCCGTTCTTCGCCAGGAACGGGAGCGATTCGTGACGCATTTGTTTTATATGCCAGTAAAACCTCTTTCTGTCGCTTAAAACGTCGTAATCCCTTCTTCGCCTTTCTGGCGCCCGGAATAGCGACTTTATAGCCGAATTTATTCTTCTCTTCGCCACGCGGGGACGGGCGGTGCGCCACCTTCGCTTGCTGGCAGCGGATAGCGGCTTATCCGTTCTTGCGGGTAACGTTTTTTTCACAATGACAATTGTGCATTTTATCGCTCTTTCCCCTCGTTGAGCATCTCAGGCATGTATTTATTAAGGTTATTGGTAGACAACAGCGTCGGCTGAACGGCACGGATAGCTATAAAAATAATTATATTTAACTGTTTGTTTTATAAATAAAAATATATCTAAGATGCTCTGTTTTATGATGTCAATCACATTTCCTCTCTCGCCAACTTTAAATCTGTAAAAGTAGACGTTTGTCGACTTTTCATCTAAAAAGTTGGGGGAAGGGACTAGACAGGACCATTATTAGGTTATCAAATGGTTAAATAACGTCACATTAAATGTGAATGATTGGCCTTGTGTATAAAAGGCCAACACGCTTTCCGCTGCGCTAAAGCGCTGCGGACATCTTTGGGAGAAGTTATGCATTCCTCTGTTAATAAAAATGAATCTCGGACCTTTTTCGGTCATCCTTACCCGCTCGGTTCGCTGTTTTTCACCGAAATGTGGGAACGGTTCTCGTTTTACGGCATTCGTCCATTACTGATCCTGTTTATGGCGGCCACCGTCTATGACGGCGGGATGGGGCTGGCGCGTGAGAACGCTTCGGCCATCGTCGGGATTTTTGCCGGGACCATGTATCTTGCCGCGCTGCCCGGCGGCTGGCTGGCGGACAACTGGCTCGGGCAACAAAAAGCGGTCTGGTATGGTTCGATACTGATCGCACTGGGCCATCTCTCCATCGCGCTGTCGGCGGTGATGGGCGATAGCCTGTTCTTTATCGGCCTGATGTTTATCGTGCTCGGTTCCGGCCTGTTCAAAACCTGTATTTCGGTGATGGTTGGTACGCTGTACAAGAAAGGCGATGCGCGCCGCGATGGCGGCTTCTCGCTGTTCTACATGGGCATCAACATGGGCTCGTTTATCGCCCCGCTGATCTCCGGCTGGCTGATCAAATCCCACGGCTGGCACTGGGGCTTTGGCATCGGCGGCATCGGGATGCTGGTCGCGCTGATAATCTTCCGCGTCTTTGCCGTCCCGGCGATGAAACGCTATGACAGCGAAGTCGGCCTCGATTCCACCTGGAACAGCCCGGTAGTGAAACGAAACGGCGTCGGCGCATGGCTACTGGCGCTGACGGTAGGCGTAGCGGTTATTGTCGCGTTGATTGCCCAGGGCGTTATCGTGATTAACCCGGTGGCGGTGGCCAGCGTGCTGGTCTACGTGATTGCGGCGTCGGTGGTGCTCTATTTTATCTACCTGTTCGTCTTCGCCGGGCTGAGCCGTAAAGAGCGCGCCCGCCTGCTGGTATGCTTTATCCTGCTGATTTCGGCGGCCTTTTTCTGGTCAGCGTTTGAGCAGAAACCGACCTCGTTTAACCTGTTCGCTAACGACTATACCAACCGTACGATCGGCTCGTTCGAGATCCCGGCGGTGTGGTTCCAGTCGATTAACGCCCTGTTTATCATTCTGCTGGCGCCGGTATTTAGCTGGGCCTGGCCTGCGCTGGCGCGCAAAAACGTACGTCCGAGCAGCATCACCAAGTTTGTTATCGGTATTTTGTGCGCGGCGGCGGGCTTTGGCCTGATGATGCTGGCGGCGCAAAATGTCCTGAGCAACAACGGCGCGGGCGTTTCGCCGATGTGGCTGGTGGGCAGCATTCTGATGCTGACGCTGGGCGAGCTGTGCCTCAGTCCGATTGGTCTCGCGACCATGACTCTGCTGGCGCCGGAAAGAATGCGCGGCCAGATGATGGGGCTGTGGTTCTGCGCCAGCGCCCTGGGGAACCTGGCTGCGGGTCTGATTGGCGGTCACGTGAAGGCCGATCAGCTGGATATGCTGCCTGACCTGTTTGCACGCTGCTCCATTGCGCTGCTGATCTGCGCCGCGGTGCTGTGCCTGCTGATTGTTCCGGTGCGCCGGATGCTGGAAAACACCAAATCCAGCGAGCAAAAACCGGCGGCGAATACCTGACGGCGAAAGCGGTAAATAAAAAGCCGGCGCTCTGTGGACTGACCCCATAAAGTTGGACAGTTCATATTAAGCGGCTTTCAGGGCCTGGG